>CAYPFE010000050.1:0-11238 GCA_964409895.1 uncultured Novosphingobium sp. | reverse complement strand
ACTTGGCATTCATCAACCTCCTGCCAATCCCTGCGCTCGACGGCGGGCACCTCGCGCTCTACGCAGCCGAGGCAGTTCGCCGCAAACCGATCGGATTGCGCAGCCAGGAGTGGGCTTTCCGGACGGGGCTGGCACTTGTGCTGGCGCTGATGGTGTTTGTGACGATCAACGATCTGGCGTCGCTTCCGATTTTCGGGGGATAGCGCGGAGGATTTTTCCAAGGTTTGCGGGGGCAGGCTCTAGTTGATTCTGGGGTTTGGAGGCATTGACTGCTTGATTGGGGTGTCTCCATCGGGCAGAGGGCCCCAATGTTTGTGGCAGGATGCCGAAGCTGTTCCCTTTCCAGGAACGCGGATGCCATCCGTGAAGCTTTGTGACGGGAGCAGGCGTGGTGATAATGGGATTGCCGATGAATCGTAAAATCGAAGCTGGTTCGGCATCTCGTCTGGCGGTGGCGCTGCTGGGGACCACCGTCCTTGCCGGTCTTCCATCCACCGTCTTGGCGCAGGATCTCGAGGCATTGATCGAGACCCCCGTCGGGCCGGCCGCCCAGCCCGAACCGACGGCGGTCGAAGCCGCGGTCATCGTCATCCGCTTCATCACTGTCGAAGGCAACGAGCGGCTCGAGGGATCGACGATCCTCTCCTACATCCAGATGCGCGTCGGCCAAGCCTATACGACCACGGCTGCCGACCAGGTGCTGAAGGATCTCTACGATACCGAGCTGTTTGCAAAAGTGCAGGTCCGCTTTGCCGAGCCGACAGGCACGGTGACGATCGAGGTGACCGAGAACCCGGTCGTCAACCGCATCGTGCTGGAAGGCAACAAGCGGATCAAGGACGACAAGATCTATCCCGAGATCAAGGTTGCACCACGGCAGATCTTCACCCGCTCCAAGGTGCGCGCAGACGTCGCCCGCATCATCGAGCTCTACAAGCGCCAGGGCCGCTATGCCGCGACGGTCGAGCCGAAGATGGTGATGCTGGAGCAGAACCGCGTCGACATCGTCTTCGAGATCACCGAGGGCGACAAGTCAAAGGTCCGCCAGATCAACATCATCGGCAACGAGAAGTTTTCCGATGGCGACCTGCGTGACGAGATGGTCACCAAGCAGACGCGCCCGCTGCGCCTGTTCAGCTCCAAGACCAGCTACGATCCCGACCGTCTCGCCTTCGACCAGCAGAAGCTGCGCCAGTTCTACCTGACCAAGGGCTATGCCGATTTCCGCGTCGTCTCCGCGGTTGCCGAGCTGACGCCCGACAAGAAGAACTTCATCATCACCTATGTCGTCGAGGAAGGTGAGCGCTACAAGTTCGGCGATGTCGCAGTGGACAGCGAACTGCGCGACTTCGATGGCGAGAAGCTTGCCAAGGCCCTGCCGATGAAGCCAGGTGACTGGTATGACGCCAAGCTGGTCGAGGACATGATCGAGCAGCTCAACGAAACGGCAGGCGCTTTCGGCTATGCCTTCGCCGACGTCCGCCCGCGCTATACCCGCAACCAGGAAGAGCTGACGATGGGCGTGTCCTTCGTCATCTCCGAAGCGCCGCGCGTCTATGTCGAGCAGATCGACGTCAACGGCAACACACTGACGCAGGACAAGGTCGTGCGCCGCGAGTTCCGCCTGGCCGAAGGCGACGCGTTCAACTCGCTGCAGGTCAAGCGCTCGACCAACCGGATCAATTCGCTGGGCTACTTCCAGGAGAAGTTCGAGATCACACAGCGGAGCGGCAGCGCTGCCGACCGCATCATCCTCGAAGCCAATGTCGAGGAAAAACCGACCGGCGAACTGCAGCTGTCCGCGGGCTTCTCAAGCATCGAAAGCTTCATCTTCCAGGCCTCGGTGCAGCAGCGCAACTTCCGCGGCCGCGGCCAGACGGTGGGCATTTCCGGCAGCTATTCGCGCTATACCAAGAGTGTCGAGCTCGGCTTCACCGAGCCCTATCTGTTCGACCGCAACGTCTCGGTCGGCATCGACATCTACCGGCGAGACTTCAACAGCTTCCGCTTCTTCACCAACAACCGCGATACCACCTATCAGCAGTCGACCACCGGCTTCCAGATCCGCGCCGGCCTGCCGCTGACCGAATATATGACGCTGGTCGGGCGCTATACGTTCAACTACGACGACGTGTCGCTCGATCGCGGGCTGTTCTTCAGCACGCGGCAGAACCCGCCGCTGAGCGAATGCGATCCATTCCTCGCGGGGCGTTACCTGTGCGACGCGATCGGAAAACGCACCAGCTCGATCATCGGCGTGTCGCTGATATACGACAAGCTCGACAACCGCGTGCGGCCCACGCGCGGCTTTCTGGCCGCCATCAACGGCGACTTCGCGGGTCTGGGCGGCACGGTCAAATATCTGCGGCTGCGCGCCAACGCGGCCAAATATTTTCCGATCGGCGGCGGCTTCATCTTCTCGCTCTCCGCCGAGGGCGGGGCGATCAAGTCGCTGGAGAACCGCGGCGGCGCCTTCGTGGACAACGTCAGGCTCACCGACCGCTTCTTCCTGGGTGAACCGCAGATGCGCGGTTTCGATATTCGCGGGCTGGGTCCGCGCGTGCTGCGCAAGCCCTATATCGACACCAACCAGGATGGCGTGATCGACGGTGCGAGCACTGTCTGCTTCCTGCCTGCGACCGAAACGGACCCTGCTGCTCGCGAGATTTTCGATCCGCAAGTCAACATGAGCTGTGCCGATTTCGGAGAGGGATACGACACGCTCGACCCTGATGGTTTCTCGCCGAACCGACGCGACTGGTCCGATGACGCGCTTGGTGGCAAATTCTACTATCTGGCTCGCGCCGAGCTTGAAATTCCGCTGGGGTCCGGTGCGCGCGAGCTCGGGCTGAGGCCGTCGATCTTCGTCGATGCCGGCGCGGTCTGGAGCATCAGACGGCCGCGCCTCGACGATGTTCCCCAGGGCGATTTCATTGCCGAACGCAACGATGCGGGCGAAGCTCTCTTTACCCAGATCGACGCCGTCAATAACCAGACCGACTGCGTTGCTACGCAAACTTCGATCGTTCCCAGTGATACGAATACCAACGCGGCTGATCCGGACTTGGCCTGCCTCAGCAGCTTCGCCAACTCCCCTCGCGGTTCGAACATCCCGGCATTCGCCGACTTCTTCGTCGGTGACAGCTGGAAGCCGCGCGTTGCGATCGGCATCGGCGTGAACTGGAATTCGCCGTTCGGTCCGTTCCGGATCGACTTCTCGAAAGTCCTCCTCAAGCGTGACGGGGACGACACCAAGGCCTTTACCTTCAACGTAGGAACGCAATTCTGATGATGAAACTTCTCAAATCCACCCCCGTGAAATCGGCGATCGTCGCCGGCCTCATGCTCGGTGCCGCCGCGACGCAACCGGCGATGGCGCAGAACACCGCCAACGGCCCCGTCGTTCCGGGCTTGGCGGTCGCGAATATCGATGCGATCATCCAGGGCTCGGCGGCAAACGAGGCTGCCGAAACGCAGCGCCCGGTGACCTACAAGGCGCAGCTCGACCAGGCGGAAGCCAGGCGCGCGCAGATCGCCGCCCAGCTTCAGCCGCTGGTCGACAAGTTCAATGCCGATGCCAAGGCGGCAAACCCCAACCAGCAGTCGCTGGCAACGCAGGCACAGCAGATCCAGCGGATCCAGCAGGCGGGCCAGGAAGAGCTGCAGGTTATCCTGAAGCCCTTCATCTATTCGCAGGCCTTCGTGCAGGAGCAGATCGAGAACCAGCTCGAAGCCGCGATCCGCAAGGCGATGAACAAGCGCAAGATCACGCTGGTGCTGAACCCGGAATCGCTGATCGCCGTCAACGACAACGCCTATAACCTCAACCAAGACATCCTGAGCGAGCTCAATGTGCTGATCCCGGCTGCCCAGCTGTCGCCGCCGGCCGACTGGGAGCCGCGCCAGATTCGCGAGGCCAAGGCGCAGCAGGCGGCACAGGCCGGCGCGGCTGCCCCGACGACTGCGGGGCCGCAGCCGGTCGGTCGCTGACACGGCTGACGTGAGCTGGCAATGAGCGGGGAGACTGAAGGCACAGCCGCCGAGCCCTATGACGTGAGCAGGGTCATGGCGGCGTTGCCGCACCGCTACCCGCTGCTGCTGGTCGACCGGGTGGTCGCGCTCACGCTTGGTGAGGAGATTCATGCGGTCAAGGCGGTCAGCATGAACGAACAGTTCTTCCAGGGGCATTTCCCCGGACGGCCGATCATGCCCGGCGTGCTCCAGATCGAGGCGCTGGCGCAGGCGGCCGGCATCCTCGCGGTGGAAACGCTGGAACTCGCGGGCTCGGGCAAGCTCGTCTATTTCATGGCGATCGAGGAAGCCAAGTTCCGCTCGCCGGTCGAGCCCGGCTGCCTGCTCGATCTCAGTGCCGGTTTCATCCAGAAGCGCTCACGCGTCTGCAAGTTCTGGGGCAAGGCCTCGGTCGAGGGCAAGCTCACCTGCGAGGTCAATTTCACCGCGATGATCGCGGATAGCTGATTTGAGCGTCGGCCCACCCCGCTGCGACTAGGACCTGCTAGCGCAGGCCCAAGTCTCACCGCCCTTCCGGCTTGCGGGAGGGGAGCGAAGCTTGGCGAACCCTGAGCTTGTCGAAGGGTGAACCTGGCTGCAGCGGGGTGGGTACGCTTCCCATCGCAAGAGGTTGCAATCTTCCGCGCACGCCGCTATGCGGCGCGCTTCCCGTTTCGGGCCGGTTGGAACCGGCCGGCAAGAGAGACAAGACGATGAAAGCCGATACCCATCCCGACTATCACACGATCACGGTGCAGATGACCGACGGAAGCACCTTCGAGACCCGTTCCACATGGGGCAGCGAAGGCGATACGCTGGTGCTCGACGTCGATCCAACCACCCATCCGGCGTGGACCGGCGGCAACCAGCGAGTCAGCGAAGGTGGCCGGGTCGCGCAGTTCAACAAGCGCTTCGGCGGGCTTTCGCTCAAGAAGGGCTGATCCGGCTCTCATCGAACGATGCCACGAAAAAGGGGCGGCCGCAGAGTGTGGCCGCCCCTTTTTCGTTATCTGCTGTACCGGAACTGCCTCAGAACGGCATATCGATGAGATCATGCCATTCGTAGCGCTCGGCAGGGATCGGGCGCAGGAATTCCATACCTGCCGAACCCTCGCGCACCCAGCGGATCACCGCCTGGAGCATCGGCTCATCGTCGATGCCGATGGAAATGAACCGCCCTATCCTCAGGCCGTCCGCATCTGTCGTGACGCAGCAGCCATGCATCGAGACGTCAGCCAGCTGGACGTCGGCACTGTCGTCCTGCGAAAACTGCAGTTTGGCCAGGTAGTGCGTAGCCACACGCGGTTCGCGCCGGCGGTCCGACACCGTTTCGACGAGCGTTTCTTCGTCCTGTGCCGGTGCGAGCCGGACATGAGCTGCCTTCATATCAGTGGTCCCTTCGAGATGAAGCATCTCCCGGGCGGCACAATGCCGCGGTTGCGTGAACGGGTCGTTGTTCGTCAAGCTTAGCGACATTGGTAAACCGGTCTTAACCACAAGGCACTGTGCCTCAGAATTCCGCGGAGAATGGCCGCATGGTGGCGACCGTGGACGTGCAAACTTGCCGGATTGCCTCGTCTTTGAGAGAAGGGTCCCGGAACGGCCCGTAGCACGGGCCTGATCAAGGGAGTTTACCGAGATGATGAAGAGTTGCCGAACCACGGTGCTTGCCGGCTTACTAGCAGCTGCGCCGTACCAGACGGCCTTCGCGGATCACCATGAAGGTCCTTCGGTTGGCCCGTCACCCGTGCCGGTCCTAAATGCGCAGGGTGAGGCGATTGGCACAGCGACTTTCGAACAGACGCCACATGGCGTGCTGGTAGCGATCGACGCGCAGGGCCTGCCGCCGGGCGAGCACGGATTTCATATCCACGAGACAGGTGCCTGCGATCCCGCCGAGGGATTCAGTAGCGCCGGTGGTCATTTCAATCCGCGCAGCCGGGAGCATGGCCTCAAGGTCAATGCGGGCCATCATGCAGGAGACATGCCCAACCAGTTCGTGGATGCGGATGGAACGCTGCGCACCGTCGTGCTCAACAGCGCCGTCACGATGGAAACCGGGCTCGATTCGCTGGCCGACGCCGATGGTTCGGCGCTCATCGTCCATGCGGGGCTGGACGACTATCTGACCCAGCCGACGGGTGCCGCCGGCGGGCGGCTCGCCTGCGCTGTGATCAGGCCGCCACAGCCGATGTAGCTCAGCCCAATTCCGCCTGCAGCTCGCCGAAGAAGGCTCGGTATTCCGCGGCCAGCAGTTCGGGCTGTTCGGAGGGGAGGAAATGGCCGCCCCTGGGAAGCCGTTCCCAGCGCCTGAGGTTCGTCCGCTTTTCGACTTCGGCGCGCGGCATGAAGCCAAGCTCTTTCGGCGCCAAAGCGACGCCGGTCGGCACCGGAATCTGCGGCTGGCGGTTGTTGAGGAGCGGCCAGTCAGGGTTGTAGCCGACACCTCCGAACTGCTCCTTGTAGAGCCGGAAGGAGGAGCCGATGGTGTTGGTGAGCCAGTAGATCGACGCGGTGGTGCACAGGAAATCGCGGCCCATCAGGGCGACGACATCGCCGTTGCAGTCGCTCCAGTTGCGGCGGCGCTCCCAGATCCAGGCGGCGGTTCCCACCGGGGAATCCGCGAGCGCATAGGCAAAGCTTTGCGGGTCAGAGGAATGCACCGCCATATGCGCGCCGATATAGGGCGCGGATTCGGCCATGCGCGCGAGCATCCACTGCTCGTCCTCACCATAGGCATCGGGCGCGAATTCGAGCGGGTTGGTCTCGTGCAAGAGGACGATGGTCATGTGTATGCCCAGCAGCCGCTCCGGGTGGGCATGGCCGAGCTCGCCGGTGATGATCGCGCCCCAGTCGCCGCCGGCGGCTGCGAATTTCTCGTAGCCGAGCACGTCGCACATCAGCTTGACCCAGAGATTGCCGACCGCACGCACGTTGATGCCGGTGGTCGTCAGCGGCGACGAGAAGCCGTAACCAGGGAGTGAAGGGACGACGAGGTCGAAGGCGGGGCCCTCGTCGGAGCCGGTGAGCTCTTCCAGCATCCCGTTCCAGTCCCAGAAGGTCCAGGGCCAGCCGTGCGTCATGATCAGCGGTATGGCGTCCGGCCTGCCGCTCTTCACATGGATGAAATGGATCGGCACGCCGTCGATGCTGACGCGGAAATGCGGCCATCTGTTCATCCGCGCTTCCTCGACGCGCCAGTCGTAGTCGTTGGCCCAGTAGTCGACCATCTCTTTCAGCCAGCATTCCTCGACACCGTAATGCCAGTCCGCATTGCCGAAATCGCCGGGCCAGGAGACCGTCTTCAGCCGGCGGCGCATGTCGGCGAGACGTTCGTCGGGAATGGCGATGCGGAACTGTTCGGGTGTCATGAGCCTCTCTCCTATCAGCCCCAGGGGCGCTCACGGTACCAGCGCGTGATCACATATTTGAGCCCCTTGCGCACCTTCATCGCGTGGTGGAGCGTCGCCGCGTTGGGACTGCCATCGGGTCTGCGGTTGTTCCAGGCAAGCAGCTTGCCGCGTTCGGGTTTCACGATCTTGTCGAGCACCTTGAACCGGGTTGCTCCGCCTGCCGGTACGTCATTCAGATAGACCATGAAGGTCCAGGTGCGCTGGCCCGAGGTGGCAGTGTGCTCGTGGAAGTCCGCGGCGGTCGGTTCGAAATAATCGGTGTGGCCCATGAATTCCTGCCCGATTTCATAGCGTTGGCCCTGCAATGCCTCGCCATGTTCGGGAGCGATGCCGGAAATCGTGGTTAGCCGTTCATCCAGCCGCGCAACGGGAAGATCTGCATGGTCGAGGAAGCATGTCTCGCTGGTGCGGAAGCCCGGCGTGCCATCGTCGCTCACCAGCGTCGAGGGCTGGCGCTGTGCTTCGATCAGCGCGATCAGCGCCTCGCAATGGCGCTCGGAGATGAAGTTACGCATGATGAACAGGTCTGCCTTTGACGTCGGCACGCGCTGTACGCCCTGAAACTGCATCAGGTGCTCTGCCGATGATTCGCCGGGGCCTTGCATGGCTGGATGTCTAGCCACTGGTGCCGCGAAAGAAAATTGCGCAGGTCAGGCGATGCGGAAGATTTTGCTTTGCAAACGCCGCCTGCCTGTGCGAGAGCGCGCTCCCGCGCCAATCTCGGCTTGCGAGGCGGCGCGCAACTTCCTAACAGCGCGCCTTCCAGCATGCGCGCAAATGTGTGGCGATCGTAGCTCAGCTGGTTAGAGCGCCGGTTTGTGGTACCGGAGGTCGTGGGTTCGAGCCCCATCGGTCGCCCCATCATTTCCTTCATGCATGTGCGGCTGAGGAGCATCCGCAAGTGGCGGCTTTCTGGACCGAGCCCGATTTCGACGATCACGAGCTGGTCACCTTCGTCCATGACAGGGCGAGCGGCCTCACCGCTCTGATCGCGCTCCATTCCACGCATCTCGGGCCCGGTGCGGGCGGCACGCGCTGCTGGCATTACCCCGATCCCGCCATGGGAATTCGTGATGCGCTGCGTCTCTCGCGCGGGATGAGCTACAAGAACGCGATGGCCGGCCTGCCGATGGGCGGCGGCAAGGGCGTGATCCTTACCGGGCCGGGCCGCAAACTGACTCCGGCCATGCTGGTCGCCTATGGCGATGCAATCCATGGGCTGGGTGGGCGTTACATCACCGCCGAGGATGTCGGCATGACAGAGGCCGACATGGCCGCGATCGCCAGGCGCACACCCTATGTCACCGGGCTACCGTCGGAGGATCCGGATGCGGCAGGCGGCAATCCGGGGCCGGTTACCGCGAAAGGCGTCTATCTCGGCATAAAGGCGGGGGTGAGGCACAGGCTCGGCAGAGAGGACATGGAGGGCGTTCATGTCGCGATCCAGGGGGTGGGAAGCGTTGGCGGCGGGGTCGCAAGGCTGCTGGCGGCTGACGGCGCGCGGCTGACGCTCGCCGATATCGACGAGGCACGCGCAGGTTTGCTCGCGGCGGAATTGGGCGCCGAACAGGTCGCGGCGGATGCGATCATGGATGTCGCATGCGACGTGCTCAGTCCCAATGCGCTGGGCGCCATTCTCGACGATGCGAGCATTCCCCGCCTGCGCGCCAGCTTGGTTGCGGGCGGCGCCAACAACCAGCTGGCGAGGCCGGAGCACGGAGCGATGCTGGCGGCACGCGGCGTGCTGTTCGCGCCCGACTACGTCATCAACGCGGGCGGGATCATCACGGTGACGCTCGAATATCTCGGGCGCACCTCCGGCGAGCCCTGCAGCGTCGCGGCGGTGCACGCCAAGCTCGAGGAAATCCCCGGCAGGCTGCAAATGATCTGGGACGAAGCAGACAGCAGCGGCCACACCCCCGACCAGGTCGCCGACGCCATGGCGCAGCGCCTGATCGGGCGCTGAATTTCGCGAATCTGACCAAACTGCACTTGCCCCACCGGCTGGGCCCGATAGAAGCGCCTTCGACATGCATGCCTTTGCCAATCCTGCCCGGTTCCTGCGCATTGCCCGATGGCTGACGCCGCTGGCGCTGGTGGGCGGCGCGATTCTCGCGGGCGGAGCGCTGGGCTGGGGCCTGCTTGAGGTGCCGGCGGAACGCCTCCAGGGCGAAACCGTCCGAATCATGTTCGTCCATGTGCCCGCAGCCTGGCTCGGCATGGCGGGCTGGATGGCGATCGCCGTTGCGAGCTTCGTCGAACTGGTCTGGCGCCACCCGCTCGCTGGCATCGCCGCGCGGGCCTCGGCCATACCCGGCGCCGTGTTCACCGCGATCTGCCTCGTCACCGGCTCGCTGTGGGGACGTCCGGCATGGGGGACATGGTGGGTGTGGGACGGCAGGCTGACCAGCATGCTGGTGCTGCTGTTCCTCTATCTCGCCTACAAGGCGCTCGCCGACGCATCGACGCGCGACGGCGGCAACGGCCGGGTCGCCGCGGTGTTCGGACTGGTCGGTGCGGTCAATATCCCGATCATCCATTATTCGGTGCTGTGGTGGAATTCGCTGCACCAGCCGCCGAGTATCTCGATGGGCAAGTCGGAAATGGGCGCCGAATTCCTCTGGCCACTGATGGCGGCGACGATTGGTTTCTCGCTGATCTTCGGCGGCGTCGTGCTGGCGCGGATGCGCGCGATCCTCGCCGATGTCCAGGCCGAGGCGCGCCTGCGGCGCAAGGCGATGAGCGAGCCTGCCCCCGAGGCCGCTCATGCGTGAGGTTCTCGATCCCTGGCCATTCATTGCCGCTGCCTATGCCCTGGGCGTTGGCGCAACGCTGGCGCTGGTCGCATGGAGCTGGCTGTCAATGCGGCGCGCCGAGATGCGCCGGGACAAGGCGCGGGAGCGGTAATGGCGGCGATAAGACCGAAACACCAGCGGCTGGTACTGCTCGGGATCGCGCTTGTCGTGCTGCTCGCCGCCGCGTTGCTGGCGATCTGGGCACTGCGGAATCAGGCCTCCTATTTCTACGTGCCGAGCGACATCGCCGCCGATCCGCCGGAACCGGACCGCGCGGTGCGCCTCGGCGGCATGGTCGAGATGGGCTCGATAAAGACAGATACCGATGGCGTGACCATCCGCTTCGTCGTCGGCGACGGCAAGGCGCGGGTGCCGGTGCGCTTTGCCGGCATTGCGCCCTCGCTGTTCGTGGAAGGCTCTGGCGTAGTGGCGGAAGGAAAGATGGGCGCCGACGGAACTTTCGTGGCCGACAACCTGCTGGCCAAGCATGACGAGAAATACGTCCCGCGCGAACTTCAGGAGATGGACGCGCACCAGAAGCAGCAAGTGCTGGAAGAAACGCGATGATCGCCGAATTCGGTCTGGCTGCGTTGTGGCTTGCTGCCGCGCTCGCCGCGCTCCAGCTGTTTGCTGGCGCCATGGCGCTGACATCGCGCGGTGCGGGCCTGGCGGGAATCGTCCGGCCGGTTGCAGTGGTGCAGGGGCTGCTGGCGCTGGCCGCCTTCATCGCCCTGATCGTGCTGTTCATTCAAACAGACCTGTCGGTAAAGCTCGTCGCGATGAATTCGCATTCGGCCAAGCCGTTCATCTACAAGCTTTCGGGAACCTGGGGGAACCATGAGGGCTCGATGCTGTTGTGGGTGACGGTGATGGGCATGGCGGGCGCCTTCGTCGGCCTCGTCGAAAAACGCCTGCCCGAGCCGACCATGCTGGCGACGCTGGCGGGACAGGCCTTTGTCAGCCTTGGGTTCTATGCCTTCCTGCTGATTTCTTCGAACCCGTTCGAGCGGCTCGATCCC
>CAYPFE010000049.1:0-11334 GCA_964409895.1 uncultured Novosphingobium sp. | reverse complement strand
CACCAGACGCCAGCATCGGGATCTTAACCTTGTCGGCGGCTGCCGGGATCAGGATCAGTCCGGGAATATCGTCCTCGCCCGGGTGACCGGCGCATTCGAAGCCGTCGATCGAGATGATGTCGCAGCCGTTGCGCTCGGCGGACAGCGCGTGTCGAACCGCCGTGCACTTGTGAAGGATCTGTATGCCGTGCGGCTTCATCATCGCCCACAGCTCGCGCACTTCGGCGGTGCCCGCGGTCTCGACGATCTTGATCCCGGCATCGATCACGGTCTGCGCGAAAGCCTTGTAGTCCGGCGGAGTGACGGCAGGCAGCACGGTGATATTCACCGCGAACGGCTTGTCGGTCATCGAACGGCAGCGTTCGATCTCAGCAGCCAGCGCCATCGGGTTCGGTTGGGTCAGCGCGGTGATAGTGCCAAGCCCGCCCGCGTTCGACACCGCGCTCGCGAGTTCCGCGTAACCGACATTCTGCATACCGCCCTGAACAATCGGATGCTCGATGCCGAGCATCTCGGTAACGCGGGTCTTGAAAGCCATGTAGTGTGTCTCCTTGGGAATTTCGTGCGGGCGTTAGGCCGGAATCTGGTTGAACGGCACGCCTTTGTCGGGGCGGTGGTCCTGCGGCAAGCCCAGAATCCGCTCGGCGATGGTGTTGAGCAGCATTTCGTCCGCTCCGCCGGCGATGCGGCCGGTGGGCGCGGAGAGCCAGCTCTTCACCCAGTCCTCCTTACCGAATCCTTCGGGATCATGGGCGAGGCCTGACAGCCCCTGAAGGTCGATAGCCAGTTCCGAGAGCTTCTGGCGGCTCCTGACCGAGACGAGCTTGTTGAGCGATCCTTCCGGACCTGGCTCGAGCCCCGCTTCCATCATCTGGAAGGCGCGCTTGCGGATCGCGTCGAGGCCGCTGCGCATCGCATAGTTGCGTGCGATCGCCGAACGGATGCGGCCATCCTCGATTGCCGGGCGCCCGTTGATCTGCACTTCCTTGGCAAGGTCGACAAAGGCGCTCATCGGCGGACCGAAGCCATCGGCATCGCCGCCCGCGTAGCGCTCGATCATCAGCGTCGCCATCGCGACCTTGAAGCCATCGCCGACCGCACCGATGCGCTGGCTGTCTTCCAGCCGGACATCGTCGAAGAACACCTCGTTGCACTGCTCTTCGCCATCGAGCAGGCGGAATGGACGCGCCTCGACACCGTCTGCATGCATGTCGATCCAGAAATAGGTCAGCCCCTTGTGCTTCGGCAGGCTCGGATCGGAGCGGGCGACGATGATGCCGTAATCGGAATATTGCGCATAGCTGGTCCACAGCTTCTGGCCGTTGATCCGCCAGCCGTTGCCGTCCGGCTCCGCCTTGGTGCGCAATCCCGCAAGGTCCGAACCCGCCGCCGGTTCGGAGAACAGCTGGCACCAGATTTCCTCACCCCTGAGACCGGCTATGACCCGTTCGCGGACCCAGACCTTGTCCTCGCAGAACTTGATGATGATCTGCAGCGGCATCGCGACCGAGACGCCGAAAAAGCCCGATGGCATGCCGTAGGGCGCCTCGGCATCCTCGAAAACGATCTTGTGGAGGCCCGACAGCCCCTGCCCGCCGACTTCGAGCGCCATGTTGATGCCGGAGAAGCCCGCGTCGTATTTCGCGGCCATGTAGCGGCGGCCAAGCGCCAGGTCCTCGTCCTGCGACAGGCCCTTGCGCGCCGCGCGCCCGAAGGTGCCTTCCGCCGATTTCAGCCAGGCACGCGCCTTTTCGCCATATTCCTCAAGTGAGATCATGTCCGGGTTCCCCGCTCGATGCTCGAACAATCGGGCTAGGCGATGCAGCGCGCCGCTTCAAGCAGGCAATCGCGCCCACTTGCCTCGAAACGAAGGCTTGCCGTCACCGGGCCGCACTGCAATCCTCGCTCCAAAGCCGGAAGGGAGAGAATCATGGACGTCATTGCGGAAGGGCTGGAGTTTCCGGAAGGGCCTGTGGTGATGGAGGACGGGTCGGTCATCCTCGTCGAAATCCACGGACAACGAGTCACGCGCTGCTGGGACGGCGGCAGGAAGGAAGTCATCTGCGTGACCGGCGGCGGCCCCAATGGTGCGGCCTATGGGCCGGACGGCGCGATCTGGCTGTGCAACAACGGCGGCCTCGGCGCGACCGGGCCGGGCTCGGAAGGCCGGATCGAGCGGGTCGACCTGTCCTCGGGCAAATGCGAGCGGGTGTTCGACGCCTGCGACGGCATCCCGCTCTCCGCGCCCAACGATCTCGTGTTCGATTCCTCCGGGCGGCTGTGGTTCACCGATCTCGGCACGCTGTTCATGGACGAGGGCGGCCTCAAGGGTAAGGAATTCGGCGGCATCTACACTTGCCTGCCGGATGGCTCGGAAATCACCGCGATCAACCGGGGCACGCTCTCCTACAACGGCATCGGCCTCTCGCCGGATGAGAAATACGCCTATGTTGCCGACACCTTCTCCGCGCGGGTCTACCGCTACGACGCGAAGGTGGAGCAGCAGCCACACTATGTCGGCACCGGCATCGGCAATGTCGCCTTCGATTCGCTTGCCGTCACGGCGGCGGGCAACATCTGCGTCGCCACCCTGTTCGATGCCGGGATCACGACGTTCACGCCCGACGGCAAGGTCAGCAAATTCGACATCGCCGGCGACAGCTCCGTCACCAACATCGCCTTTGGCGGCGCGGACATGCGCGACGCCTATATCACTCTGTCGGAGACGGGCAGGCTGGTGCGGGTGCGCTGGGACGAGCCGGGGCTGAAACTGGCGTTCAATGGGTGAGGCGGGTGGCCGGATCGACCTGTTTGAGGTGGGGAGCGGTACTCCAGCATTAGGGCAAGAACTAAGGAGCTGGTAGAAATCCAACAGCGATCAACAAATCTTGCTGTTGGACAAGATTGTACCATCGAGGGACACCGCCAACCTACTAACACTTTGATTTGGATTATTTCGGGTTCAACATGGCGGCGAATCGGCGACCTTAATCGATTCGCGGAGACGGCAAAGAAACGAAACGGCTATGTGGAAGTTGACGATTTCACTTGCTGCGGCGCTTGCCGCAAGCACTGCGGCTCCCGCACTTGCGCACGAAAGCGGCGTGACCCTGCTCAGCGATGCGGACATGGATATGGTTGTCGCGGGGTATACAATATATGCTGGTAAGATTCTGCGGACGGGCAATGTCCTCGGAATCACGCCCGTCACGGGACAGACAATCTATCGGACCATTGATTTAAGCGATAAGCCCGATCAGGCGGCCGCGTTGTTGTTCAACGGTGGCTTGCCTGACAACAACGGCACCAATATCATAGACGAGACGCGTGATAGTGGTCCTGATTACGGGTTGCCCTCGGGTATTCTATTCGTGGATCTCGACGGCACTGGGGTCGGTACAGGACAAGATCCGCGAGGCGGCGCAGCATTCGAGTACATTGAGTCATACATCGGCACACCCTCGCCCTGATCCGGGCTGGAGAAATCGATCCGGGGCAACAGGCGGCATCGCCTTCTGTCCGGATTGCAGAATGAAAGCGGCGGCGGGACCAATCAGGCCGCCGCTCCTTACTTTGCAGGTGTCCCGCGAATATCCAATGCCGATGATCGCACGCGCCATCGCCGCGCTTGTGTTGCCCTCCGTACTGGGCCTCTCTATCCAGAAACAGGCTGGCTCCCCGGCCTCCTCACTCAAAGAGTTGCACTTCGTATGTAAACTCAGGGAAGCTTGGCTGGCTTTCGCGCGGCATCGCCGAGGATATAGCCTTGGCCCGCATCCCCGGCCTGCGCCGGGGCAGGCAAGTGCGGGCCGACGCTTTAATACGATGTCATGACCTACGACCGCTCCACCGCAATCACCGCGCCGGTGAATCGCGAGATGCAGACCAGCCGGCCCTCTTCGTCCTCGATGCGGATCGACCAGACCTGCGAGCTCATGCCGATCATTTCCGGACGCGCGGTGGCCGTCACCCAGCCGCTATGGGCCGGGCGGACGTGGTTGGCGTTGATCTCCATGCCGACGACTACCGAGACCGAATTGTCGATGCAGTAATTCGCCGCCATCGAGGCCACCGTCTCGGCCAGCACCACTGATGCGCCGCCGTGCAGCCGCCCCTTGGGCTGGTGCGTGCGGTTATCGACCGGCATGCGGATCGCCAGCCAGTCGTCGCCGATCCCGACCGGTTCGATCCCGAGATGGCCGTGCATCGCGACCTTGCAGGTCTCGTCGATGCGGTGCTGTGCGGGATATTCCCCGCCAAACCAGATCATTGGATGCCCAGCACCGGATGCGGGGCATAGGGCGCTTCAAGCGCTGCCATTTCATCCGCGCTCAACTCCACGTCGAGCGCACCCAGCGCATCGTCCAGCTGCCCGATCCGCGACACCCCGACAATCGGCGAAGTAATGCCCGGCTGGGCGCAGACCCAGGCGAGTGCGACCTGCGCCATCTTGACGCCGCGCTCATTCGCGATGCGCTCAACCTCGCCGATGACCGCCTTGTCGCTCTCCTCGGTCTGGCCATAGAGGCTTTGCTGGATGCGGTCGGATTGCGAACGCTCGGTCTCTTCGCCCCAAGGCCGTGTCAGCTTCCCGCGCGCCAACGGGCTCCAGGGAATGACGCCGATGCCCTCCTCGCGGCAGATCGGCAGCATCTCGCGCTCTTCCTCGCGATAGATCAGGTTTACGTAATTCTGCATGGAGACGAACTGCGCCCAGCCCTCTCGGCGCGAGACATGCAGCGCGTTGAGGAAATGCCGCGCATGCACCGAGGAACAGCCGATGTAGCGCGCCTTCCCCGCCTTGACGATGTCGTTCAGCGCATCGAGCGTTTCCTCGATCGGCGTCTCATAATCCCATCGATGGATCTGGTAGAGATCGACATAGTCGGTGCCGAGCCGCGCCAGGCTGTCGTCGATCGCGTGCATCAGCGCCTTGCGCGACAGCCCGCGCTGGTTGGGCCCCTTGCCGAACATGCCATGCGCCTTGGTGGCAATGACGATCTCGTCGCGCCGGGCAAATTCCTTGAGCGCCCTGCCCGTGACCTCCTCCGAAGTTCCGGCAGCGTAGATATTGGCCGTATCGAAGAAGTTGATCCCGGCCTCAATAGCCTTGCGGATCACCGGGCGGCTCTCTTCCTCGTCCATGATCCACTTGTGCCAGCCCTTCGACGCATCGCCGAAGCTCATGCAGCCAAGGCACAGCGGCGAGACCATCAGGCCGGTCTTGCCAAGACGAACGTAATCCATCGCTTTCCCCTGAATCGTGTTCGTCTGTCCCTATCCCAGCCTTTGCTTCACCGCCATGGTTGACTTGCACGCGCGCCGATCCATAACCGGCCAAGCGCTCGCTTTATTGACAGAGTGCCGGAGAGGTGAACCATGCCAGGCAATTACGGCCCGCTCGACGACGCCCATGTCTTCGAGCTTTACCCCGGTATCCAGCTGAACCGGGACAATATCGAACATTATCGCGGGCTAGCCCAGGGCAGGCTGACGATCAACCGCTGCCACGATTGCCATCACTGGATCTACCCGCACCGGCCGATGTGCCCAGAATGCTGGGGCTGGAACGTCACGCCGGAAGAAGTGAGCGGCGAAGGCAAGGTATTCATGTTCACCCTGCTTTACCAGCTGCGCGACCCGAAGAGCATGATCCACGAGCCGGTGCCGGTCGCCGCCGTCGAACTCGCCGAGCAGAAGGGCCTCCGATACCTCGCCCGCATGGTCGATTGCGCGCCCGAGGACATCACGCACGACATGCCGGTTCGCCTGACCTGGCTGGAGGAAGGCGACAATCTCTGGCCCGCCTTCGCGCCTGTGCCGGGAGGGCAGCGCTAATGGGTCTCAATCGCCACAAGGACACTATCGCCGTCATCGGCGTCGGCTCCACCCCCTATGGCCGCGACCTGCAGAGTTCGCACCTTTCGCTGGGCCTCGAAGCCGCAACCAAGGCGATCCGCGACGCAGGCATCGACAAGCAGCAGGTCGACGGCATCTGCGGTTCAGGCATGACGCCGCTCGCGCAAGGGGGAGCCGGCTTTCTTAGCCTGCAGGGCTCGCTCGGCATCGAGCGGATCACCTGGGGGCTCAACAGCTGGCTCGGCGGTGCCTTCGTCCATGCCGCCGGTGCGGTCGCCGCCGGCCTGTGCGACACAGTGCTGGTCGTCCAGACCTACATGCGAGAGATCAGCATGTCGCGCTCCGCCGCCGCCGATCCCTACCGCCAGAAGCTGCAGCAGTTCGCGGATATCGGCAGCGACATCGAGGGCGGCGATTTCGCCAAGCGCTGGCTACATTCGGGCGAGCCCTATGCGGCCTGGATGCGCCGCTACATGCACGATTACGGCACCAACAAGGACGCCTTCGCCTATATGGCGGTGAACAACCGCATGCATGGATCGCGCAATCCCGCCGCCGTCATGCAGACCCCGATCACGCTCGACGATTATCACAATTCGCGGATGATCTGGGAACCGATGCAAATGCTCGACATGGACGTACCGGTCGATTGCGCCGAGGCCCATGTCATCACCACCGCCGAACGCGCCCGCGACCTCGACGTCAAGCCGGTCTATATTCACGCGATGTCGTTGGGCGGCACGCGCGTCGGCGAATTCTACGAGAATTCGCTTCCCTGGACCGAGAACGCGCATTGGGTGGCCGCCGCCGGCATCAAGGCGCGCAGCGACATCCAGGTGCCGGATGTCGACCTGCTCTATCCCTATGACGGCTATACCATCGACGCGGTCGGCTGCGTCGAGGCGATGGGCTGGTGCAAGCCGGGCGAATGCGGAGATTTCCTCAAGTCGAACTGGGATCCGGTCGACAACATCCTCAAGCTGAACGGCCACACCCAGGTCTCGACGCATGGTGGCGGGCTTGCTCTCGGCCGCGCGGGCGGCGCCAACTTCTATTCCGAAGCGGTCCGCCAGCTGCGCGGAAACGAAGGCGCGCGGCAGGTTGCGGGCGCGAAGTCGGCGCTGATCAACATCGGCAGCTTCTTCCATGATCCCTCGGCGGTGATGCTGCGGGTGGACTGAACTCTCTTACAGAAAGTCACCAGAATGAGCGATTCCGCTCCCGCGCCGGGCCTTACCTTCGGCGAAAAAGTCGTCGTTCTTGCAGGCGGCATCATCGCCGCCATGGCGCTTACCGTGATCAACCCGGTCCTGCCCGCGATCGAAGAGGCGCTGGCGCAGAACGCAACCGACAAGATGCTGGTCAAGCAGCTGATCGGTGCGGTGACACTGGCAATGGTGGTCGGCGCTCCTGCCGGCGGTTTCTTCGTCGAACGGCTGGGTATGCGCAACCTGCTGCTGGGCGCGTCGCTGGTGTTCGCGGCCGGGGGGACCGCCGGGCTTTATCTCTCCAGCCTGCCGCTGCTGCTGGCCTCACGCCTGCTGGTTGGCGCAAGTGCTGCCTGCATCCAGGTGATGAGCCTGACGCTCATCGCCACACGGCTCGACGCAGAGGGCCGCGCAAAGTGGATGGGCCTGCATATCTCGACCGCGATCTTCTGTTCGCTGGTCGTCTTCCCGGTCGCCGGCCTGCTGGGCAACGCCGGCTGGCGGATGCCTTTCGTGCTTTACCTGTTCGGCCTTGTCGTCTTCGCCGCCCTGCTGTTCTCGAAAGAAGGCAAGGCGCGCGAACAGGCCGAAGTCGAAGCCGAACCGCTGAAGGACGACGTACCGCTGACGCGCTGGATGCCGTGGCATTATGTGATCATGTCGCTGTTCATCGGCGCGATCACCTACCTGCCGACGATCTATTCGCCCTATCTGTTCGTCGACCAGGCAGGGCTGAGCCCGTTCGAAATCAGCCTGGTCTTCACCGCTTCCGCATTGATAGGCGGGGTGATCGCCTTGCTCTATGGCAAGGCAAGGCAGCACTTGTCGGTGCATGTCGTCTTCCTGGTCTGCTTCGGCGGCGCGGCGGCCGGCCTTGCGGTGGTGGCGCTGGCACCCAGCCTTTCGGTGATGCTGGCGGGCTTCGCGATCTACACCATCGGCAATGCCTGGTTCGTCGCCAACACCATGACTTCGCTGGCCGGCAAGGTAGAGAACCATCAGCAGGCGCGGGCCGCAGGCATCGTCAAGGCGGGACATTTCGTCTCGACCCCGATCATGGTGGCGCTGGTCGCTCCCTACGCCCAGCGCTGGGGCGCGGATGCGGTGATGCTACTGGCCGCGGGCATGTCGGCCTTCATCCTGTTGCTGATAATCGGACGCATGGTTACGCTGGGACGCGTAAGCGTCGCCAGTCCAACCATGCCGCAGCCTGCTCGGCCTTGAGGCCCAGAAACCATCACGAGGGAATTCACATGAAAATCGTGGTCAACTGGGCGCTGTGCGAAGGCAACGGAAAATGCGAGGAAGCCGCCCCCGAGCTGTTCGAACTCGATGACGAGGACGAGCTGACCGTGCTCGATGAAAACCCGCCGGAGGAGCTTCGCACCAAGCTGGAGCAGGCGGTGATGCTGTGCCCGAAAAACGCGCTTTCGATCGAGGAATAGGGGCCTCGGCAAAGATCGTGTAAAGTGAGAGGAAAGACAATCTTGGCGAAAATCGGCATCGCGCTATTCGCGGCATTTCTCGGCATTGTAGGGGCAGTCCTGACCATCGGCGGCGGCAAGCTGGTTCTGGCTGGTGGCAGCCCATACTATGCCGTCACGGGGTTAGCCGTGCTGTCAAGCGCCATCGGCCTGCTGAGACGCGGGCGCTACGGCGCAGGGGCCTATGGCGCGATGCTCGCCGGGACGCTGGCCTGGGCGATCTGGGAAGCCGGTCTCGATCCTTGGGCACTGATGCCCCGGCTGGGCGGACCCGCCCTCGTCGGACTGCTGTTCCTGTTGCCCGCGGTGAAACGCGCTACCAAGGCACCCCGCTGGTGGGTTGGCGTGCCCGCGATTGCCGCGCTGGTGCTGCTCACCGCTACTGCCGTGCGCTTCCATTATGCGGAAAGCGGCCTGCCGGGCGCCCAACCGGCGAGCGCCGGCACAGCCGACTCGGGCACGTGGGAACACTGGGGCAAGGATGTCGAGGGAACCAAATACGCTGAGGCGGTGCAAATCCACACTGGCAACGTGAAGGACCTCGAACTGGCCTGGCGCTATGACACGAACCTCCCGCCCAGTCCGGTGGTGAGCCTCCAGGCGTCTCCGATCGCGATGGACGGCCGCCTCTACATGTGCCTTGAAAGCGGGTTGGTCGCGGCCATCGACCAGGACGCCGGCAAGGAAATCTGGCGCTTCGCCGCAGAGCGCGAAAATTCACCAAACGCCGGGCAACGGTGCCGTGGCGTCACCTATTTCCAATCTGTTGAGACCGCCGAAGGAAAACCCTGCCACAAGCGAATAGTCCTCGCCACGGCAGCCGGCCAGCTCATCGCCGTGGATGCCGGCACGGGCAAGCGATGCAGCACATTCGCGCGGGACGGCATTGCCGACCTGCACCAGGGCATGGGCGAGAATTCGAAAGGCGCAGCGATGCCCACGTCTCCGCCTACACTGGTCAGCGGGGTGCTGGTAACCGGACAGAGCATCATGGATTTCGGCTCGTTCGATTCGCCGTCGGGTGTCATTCGCGGCTACTCCGCCGAAACCGGCGAGCTTCTTTGGGCGTGGGATGCCGGCAGGCCCGGACAGACCAGGCTCGAGCCCGGAGAGACCTATACCCGCGACACGCCCAACGCCTGGGGCGTGTTCAGCGGCGACGAAAAGCTCGGGCTCGTTTATGTCGGCACCGGCAACAGCCCGCCCGACTATTTCTCCGGCATGCGCTCCAGGGTCGCGGACGAATTCACCGCCAGCATCGTCGCCATCGACGTGAAGACAGGTCTCAGGCGCTGGCACTTCCGGACCGTGCACCACGACCTGTGGGACTATGACATCGCCGCCCAATCGGTCGCGGTCGACTTGCCCGGCGGCACGCCGGCGCTGTTCGTGCCGACCAAGCGCGGCCAGATCTTCGTGCTCGACCGCCGCACGGGCAAGCCGATTGACCCGGTGGTGATGAAGAAGGTTCCGCAAGGCGGCGTGAAGGGCGAATGGACCGCGCCCACCCAGCCCTACACCACGGGGTTTCCTTCGGTTGGCGGCGATCCGCTGCGCGAACGCGACATGTGGGGGATCACGCCGATAGACCAGATGCTGTGCCGGATCACCTACCGCGAAGCGAAATACCAGGGCGAATTCACCCCGATCTCGACCGAACCCACGATCACCTATCCCGCCGTGAGCGGGGGCATCAATTGGGGCAGCCTGTCGATCGACAGTCAGCGCGGGCTGATGGCGGTCAACGCGATCCGCTTTGCCAACATCAACCGGCTGGTCCCGCGCAAGGAGGGAGAAGTCATAAAGGGCGGTTTCGAAGGCGGAAACATCACCTTCCCGCAGGAAGGCACGCCATACGCTTTCAAGTCCTTTCCCTTCGTCTCACCGCTGTTCGTACCCTGCCAGCAGCCACCATACGGCACGCTCTCGGTATTCGATATTGCCAGCCGCAGGCTCGTCTGGAGCAAGCCCTTGGGAACGTCGGCCGGCTCGGGTCCGCTAGGGATCGCCAGCGGGGTGCCGCTGCGGATGGGAGCGCCGAATTTCGGCGGCAGCATCAGCACGGCAGGCGGCCTGCTGTTCATCGCCGCAGCGCAGGACCGCAAGCTGCGCGCGTTCGACATCGCCAACGGCAAGCTCTTGTGGAGCGCCACCCTGCCAGCAATCGGCGCCGCCAATCCGGTGACCTATGTTTCACCCAAGACCGGGCGCCAGTATGTAGTGATCGCGGCAGGCGGCCATTTCGCCATGCCCGGACCACAGGCGAGCGCCTTGGTGGCTTATGCCCTCCCGCAAGATTGAAACTCGGTACCGGCTTCCGCGGAATCGGGACATTGCCGCAAATTCCGGCTATCGCAGGTAAGCGGAGACGGAAATGGCCGGAAAACTGGACGGATCGGCGGCGGCCGAGTGGCGGGAAGGCTGGCCGGTGGTGCTCTCCAGCATCTTCGGGATCGGGCTGCTCACCGTTTACGTCTACACTACCGGGATCATGATCAAGCCGCTCGAGGAAGAGTTCGGCTGGACGCGCGCGCAGATCTCCTCGGGCCCCACGATTGTCGCGGTGATCGGCTGTATCGCCGCTCCGTTCATGGGGGCGGCGATAGATCGGTTCGGTCCACGCCGGATAGCGATTCCCGGCGTGATCTTCCTGTGTGCGGCTCTCGCCCTGCTGTCGCAGGCGGGCCCCAGCATCTGGTCATGGTGGGCGCTGTGGTTCGTCGTCGCTATCGTCCATCCCTTCATCAAGCCAACGGTCTGGGTTGCGGCGGTGTCCAGCGTGT
>CAYPFE010000048.1:0-11351 GCA_964409895.1 uncultured Novosphingobium sp. | reverse complement strand
CTACTTCCTGCTGCCGGTGTTCAGCTCGATGTCGGGCTATCGCATCCGTCCGCTCGGCCCGGAAAAGTGCATCTTCGAAATCTGGTCCTTCACCATGTTCCCGGAAGGCGAAGAGCCCGAACCGGTGATGGAACCGACCATGCTGCCGTTCAACAGCGCTGAATTCCCGCCGATCCCCCGCCAGGACTATTCGAACATCCCGATCCAGCAGAGGGGCCTGCATTCCAAGGGTTTCGAATACATGCGCCTCGCCAAGGGCGTCGAGGGGCTGGTCAGCAATTACCAGCGGCTGATCGACGGCTATATCGCCGGTGTGCCGCAGGAAAAGCTCGCCAAGGCGAACAACCTGCTCGGCGGCAATTTCGACGGACAGATCTACGACGAGTTCGGGTTCTGATACGGCCTCACATACGCAAGCCGTCGATGGGAGAGTGGCGATGGATGCGGAATTGCAGGAGATGCTGGACGAGCACCGCATAAGGAAGGTGCTCGCTACATACTGCCGGGGATCGGACCGAGCCGACGAGGCGCTGATGCGCAGCGTTTATTCAGCCGACAGCTGGGACGATCACGGTATCGTCCAGGCCGACGGCGCCGAATTCTCCCGCGTGATGTGCCAGATGGTGATCGATACTACCGACACCATGTCGCACACGCTCGGTCAGTCGCTGATCGAGGTTGATGGCGACGAGGCGGCGGCGGAAACCTATTTCATCGCCGTCGCGCTCGATGGCGAGGCGGATGGCAGGCCGTGCTGCAACCAGCTCGGCGGGCGCTTCGTCGACAAGCTTGTGCGCGAGGACGGCGAGTGGAGGATTAGGCACCGGGTGGTGATGCGCGACTGGTCGGTCGCGATCCCCGTCACCATGGACTGGGAAAGCTCGAAGACTCTGCGGCCCGGCGCGCGCTCGGACGGGGATCCGTCCTACGCCCTGTTCGGAACCGCCCACAACGCGTGATCGGAATTCGGGTTACGCCGCCTGGCAGGCCGGCAGCACCTCTTCGGCGAACAGCCGCACCTGCTCGAAATGTTCGTCTGGACCGGTCTTGGGGTCGAGCGGCACGGCAAACCGCAGCACCAGTTGCTCAACCCCAGATTCCGCCAGCGCAAGGCAATCGTCCCGCACCTCCTCCGCCGTGCCGATAAACCGCTGACGGCCGTCCTCGCCCGTTCCCACGGCAGGTGCATAGGAAGTCCCCTCCTGCGCCACCTTGGTGACCTCGGGCGCATCGCCTTGCGGCAGAATGCGGCATTCCGATCCGCTCATCGAGTAGCAGAACCTCCGGGTAATCCCGTCCTCCGCCCTGATGCGCTCGATTTCGGCGCGGCAGCGGGCGTATTCGGCGGGTGAGAGGAACAGCGGATGCCAGCCGTCGCCATACACCGCCGCCCGGCGCAGCGCCTTCTCGTGATTACCGCCAACCAGAATTGGGAGCGATCCAGCGGGCTTGGGCTCGAACAGCGCGCGCTCGAAGGAGAACCACTTGCCGGAATAGCTGATCTCGCCGGGCTGTTCGAATGCCAGCCGGATCACCTCCAGATATTCCTCGGTTACTTCCGCCCGCTTCGCGAAAGGCGGCGCGTTGAGGACCTCGAACTCACCTTCCAGCCAGCCGATCCCCAGCCCCAGGATAAAGCGGTTGTCCGAAAGCACCGAGGCCGTCGCCGCCATCTTCGCCAGCAGCAGTGGGTTGCGGTATGGCGCCACCAGCACATCGGTGCCGAACTTGAGCCGCTTCGTCATCCCCAGCCCGACATTCGCCGCTGCCACCGCGTCGAGCCAGGAATCGCCGATATATTCCGGCCGGTCCGCCGGAAAGGTGACATGGTCTCCGAACCACGCCGAATCGAAGCCCAGCATCTCGAGCTGTTCGACGATCCGGCGAAACTCGACCGCATTGGCGTAGCGGTCGAATGTCGGGATGACGATGCCGACTTCCACCGCCTTCAGCTCCTTACCACATGCGCCGTTCGAGCAGCGCCCGGCGGCGTTCGCGCAGGATATCCTGGCGTTCCTCTGGCGTCACGGTGGCGACATCGTCCGGTAGATTGTCCATCAGCTCATCAAGCTTTACCAGCTTTGCCGACGGGATCGGCTGGCTGTCGCAGCCGGTCCAGCGGCCCTGGATGATACCGTTGGGATAGCCCGCGGTATCGAGCCAGTTCTTCACGCCAGGATCCTTGTTGGCGATCACGATCCGAAGCTTGCCATCCGAATCGGGCGCGGCCTGGGCGATGTTGAGGCTGGAATGGTTGTTGTACCAATCAGTCGTCTCATAGGTCTCGTTGGTGAGGATCAGCGAGCGGTACATGCAGGTTTCGGGCACGTCCGATTCGACGATCAGCGCCTCGTCCTCGGCAATGTCGTAATAGGCATTGTAGTAGAACTGCCCTTCGAGCGCGCCTTCACCGACAACGTAGGTCTTGAACTTGTTGACGTAGCCCTCGTCGCGGAATTCCTCGACATGCCCCATGAACAGCAGGCCGATGAAGTCGATCGTATCGGGCAGCGCGCGCAGGCGCTGTTCAAGGCTGGCAGCAGAGGGACGCGGCTTGCCGATGGGGATATCGACGCGTTCGATCGACAGCGCGGGCTCTTCCTCGTTGGCCCAGTCGGCGCTGACTTCGCGGATCATCAGCCGCGTAGACGCGGGATTGAGCTTCCACCAATCGCCTTCATAACCTTCAGGCTTCTCTTCGCTGATCAGCAGGTCAATACGGCCATTCTCGTCCGCATTGAGCGTCGAAAGCTTTAGATGCGGCCGCTCACCCGGCGTGCCGGGCGGCATGAACTGTGCAATGATCGAATGGTTCACCGAGCCCCGCGTCCCGGTCAGGCGATAGGAGCCGCCCGCCGTGATCGTCGCGGTCTTGTAGATCGTGTCGGCATTGGGCTGGCCGACATTGAGGATCTGGCCGATCGAGGGCAGGAACTGCGGCGCATCGCCATCTCCGCCCAGCGCCTCGATGGAGCTCTGGGTAATCGACATCACCGCCACTCTTGCGACTTCCTGCTGGATCTGGGGATCGTTGCGCAGCCGCTCGGGCATCTTGGCCAGCATGCGGTCTGGCAGTGTCTGGAGCCGGTCGATGAGCTCCTGCCAGCCGGCAATCGACGATTTCTGCGCCATCTGCGCTTCTCCTGCTGTTTCGTGGTGGTCAGCGTGGACCGCGACCGGTGTCGCGGCCAGTGCGATGGCGGCAAGGCCGGTGGCCCAAAGCCTGGGTTTCATGGTGCCAGTCTCCCTTCCTGCATTCCTCTTCCGAACGCAGGTTGGGCGAGTCCGGTCAGGCGGTCAAGGCGGCAACCAGTGCCTTTACCTTCTTCTGGCGCCATTGCGGCGGCGGGGCGACCAGCCAGTAGCCGCGGTGGCAGGACTCGGTACGATAGGCGAGATCGAAACCTCGGCTTTCGATCAGGCTGGTTGCGAGCAGAGCCGGCACTCTTGTGCGGCCCATGCCCTCGATGGCGGCGATAAGCGCCTGTCCGGCATCGCTGACCATGAGGTGGGGTTTGGCGTCCTCGGCTTCGCCGCCGGGTGCGGGATCGCCCGGCCAGCCAATCCAGTCCCCCTCGCCAACAATCGCGCGCTCTGCCGCCCCCACCTGGACGCCTTCCAGTTCTCCGGGCCCATCCGTCCAGCGCAGCGCGAGGTCGAGATTGGCTTCGGTAAAGTCCGCAGTCTCACCATCGACAAGCACGTAGCGGACCTGCGGATTGTCCGCGCGAAACGCGGCGAGGCGAGGTGCTAGCCAGGGCGCGAACATCTCGCGCGGGGCGGCGATGGTGTAGACATGGCTGGATTGACCCGCCTGCATCGCCTGCACCGAATCCTCAAAATGCAGGAAGCCGGTACGCAGCGCTTCAAGCCCGGCCCCCGCCTCGTCGGTGAGTTCCAGCCCCTTGCTGGTGCGGCGGAACAGCACGACGCCAAGCAAATCCTCCAGCGCCCTGATCTGCTGGCCGACAGCGGCAGGCGTCACGGCAAGCTCGTCCGCTGCGCGGGTGAACGAGAGGTGCCGGGCCGCCGCGTCGAATACGCGCAAGGCGTTCAAAGGCAGGTGCGTGCGCTTCATGGCTCACGCGTTTAGGCGCGCAGGCGGCGGGCGGCAACTGTCAGGGAATTTCAGGCGTCAGCCAGCGGTCGCGGGAGCGGCGAGCGGGAAGAACGGTATCTTCGCGTCCACCTGGGAACCGTCGCCGCGATGGAAGGTATAATGGCCTTCCATGCTGCCATGCGGTGTCGGCAGCGGGCAGCCGGAGACGTAGTCATGCGACTGGCCGGGTTTGAGCACCGGCTGCTCACCGACGACGCCATCGCCATCGACGAAATTGACGTTGCCCCTCCCGTCGGTGATCCGCCAGTGGCGCGTCATCAGCTGCACCATCTGGTCCGAATGGTTCTCGACCCTGATGTGATAGACCCAGAACCACTTGCCGGCATCGATGCGCGACTGCTCGGGCAGGAAATTGACGGCGACCCTCACCGTGATCCCTTCCGTGGTCGCGGCATGCTGGAACAGTTTGAGGGTGAAGGTTTCCGCCATGATGATCGGAACGTAGCGGCGAATCACCTACAGGACAACAGCGCAAACCTTCGCGCGTGTTGACAAAGCGAGTGGCTACAACCCCGCGCTGGCAAATGCCCTGTCGAGGTCTTCGATAAGGTCGTCCGGGTCTTCCAGACCGACGTTGATGCGCAGCATGCCTTCATAGACGCCTGCCGCCTCGCGCCCTTCCGGCCCCATGTTGTGGTGGGTGGTCGAGGCCGGGTGGCACATCAGCGAGCGTGAATCCCCGATGTTGTTGGAAATGTCGATCAGTTCGAGAGCGTCGAGCACGGCATGGGCCTGTGCGCGGCCACCTTCGAGCACCATCGAGAAGATCGGGCCGCAATCGTCCATCTGCTTCTTCGCGAGATTCTGCTGCGGATGGCTGTCGAGCCAGGGATGCAGGATCACAGGCACGCGGTCCTGCACGAACTCGCCGAGCTTCAGCGCATTCGCGCTCTGCCGGCGGATGCGAAGGTCAAGCGTTTCCAGCGACTTGAGCACCACCCAGGCATTGAACGGTGCGATGATGGGCCCGGTGTTGCGCTGGAACGGCAAGAGGACGTCATTGATGAACTCTGCACTTCCCGCGACCGCTCCTGCAATGACTCGGCCCTGCCCGTCCATCATCTTGGTGGCCGAATAGGCGACCACATCGGCTCCCCATTCAAGCGGACGCTGCAGCGCGGGTGTGCAGAAGGCGTTGTCTACTACGCTGGTGATGCCGTGCGACTTCGCCAACCCGCAGATGAATTCCAGATCGGCGATATCCATCGTCGGATTGGCCGGCGTCTCGAAGAAGAAGACCTTGGTGTTGGGCTGGATGGCGGCTTCCCAAGCGGCATTGTCACGCGCATCGACGATCGTCGTCTCGATACCGAAGCGCGGCAGCAGATTGTCGACGATCCAGCGGCACGATCCGAACGCGGCGCGGGCCGACACCATGTGGTCGCCCGCGGAAAGCTGGCACAGTAATGCCGTCGTCATCGCCGCCATGCCCGAGGCCTGGGTGCGGCAGGATTCCGCGCCTTCGAGCAGCGCGATGCGTTCTTCCAGCATCTGCACCGTCGGGTTCTGCAGGCGCGAGTAGGTCATGCCGTCGTCTTCGCCGGCAAAGCGCGCGGCGGCGACGCCTGCCGCATCGTAGCAATAGCCCGAGGTGAGGAACAGCGCCTCGCTGGTCTCGCCCTGCTCCGACCGCCACGTGCCGCCCCGCACGGCGCGCGTGGCGGGCCGCCAATTGCGGGTCCTGGAGCGGTCCTGTCCGGTCGTTCTCTTCATGCTCCGCCTCTACGAGTGCGCCGGGCATCGCGCAAGCGGGTCAGTTGCCGTAGCGGCCCCAGACGAATTTCGAGCTGAGCGCGAAGTTCCACACCGATCCGATAACAATACCGGTGAGCGCGGCGGGATAGGCATGGAAACCGAATCGCACCAGCACGGCGGCAACGCCGACATTGGCGAGCAGGCCGACCGAGCAGGTCAGGCCGAACTTGGCCCAGCCCCGCGCCAGTGCAGCACTGCCGGTCAGGCGCTTGTCGGCATAGGTGAGCGCATTGTTGAGGAAGAAGTTGAACGTCATCGCCACAATGGCGGCAAGTGTCTGGCCGATCTCGAATGCGGTGACCGCCTGGCTCTGGATCGCCCCGCCAGTCGCGGCGAGGAAGGCAGCGAGCACCGCCATGTGCACGACCACGCCCATCGCCCCGATCGTGCCGAACAGCGCGAAGCGCGTCGGGATGATGCGACCCAGCCACTTGTCGTACAGCCCCACCAGGAATTCGAAGACGACAGTGCGGTCGAGCTTGCTTTCGCCCGAAACGCGCGCGCCGAAGGCCATGGGGAAGTCCTTGACGCGCAATTTCGCCTCCGATGTCGCCAGAATGTCGAGCAGGATCTTGAAGCCGACCCCGGACAGGCGCGGTGCGGTCGTCCGCAGCGTTTCGGCCTTGAGCATGAAATAGCCACTCATCGGATCGCTGAGTTCCACGCCTGTGACCTTGCGGGCAATGGCGTTGGCGATGGTCGAAGCCTTCTCGCGGCTCGGCGCGTTCCACGCCTCGGTGCTGGAGCCTTCAGCAAAACGTGAAGCGACGGCGACATCGCATTCTCCACTGGTCACGGCCTTGAGCATATCGGGCAGCAGGTTGGGATCGTGCTGGTGATCGGCGTCCATCACCGCGACAACCGGCGCAGCCGTCGACAGCATGCCCTCGATCGCGGCGGACGCCAGCCCGCGCCGGTTGATACGCTGGATAACCCGGACCTGGGGATCGCGCAGCGACAGCATCCTCGCTTCGTCGGACGTGCCGTCCGGACTATTATCGTCGACGAAGATCGCTTCCCAGGAAATCCCGGCCAGCGCCACGTGCAGCCTGTCGATCAGCGAGGCAAGATTGTCGCGCTCATTGAATGTCGGCAGCACTATGGCAAGTTCGAGCGGCCGCAGCGCGACGTCGATTGCCGGTGTAAAATCCAGGTTGCTCAGGTCCATATCGCGGGCGATACAGACCAAGCGTAAACAAAGGATTTACCATGTTGAGCGTGTCAAAGCCGCGCCAGCACCGCATCCCCGATCTCGCGCGTACCGGCGCTGCCACCGAGGTCTCCGCCCTTGATTCCGGCTTCCAGAGTGGCAGCCACCGCCGCCTCGATCCGCTGGGCATCGTCCTCGCGTCCGAAGCTGTGGCGCAGCAGCATCGCGGCAGACAGGATCGTCGCGACCGGATTGGCGATTCCCTTGCCCGCGATGTCAGGCGCGCTGCCGTGGATCGGCTCGTACAGCCCCATCGTTCCTTCGGCGAGCGCGGCGGACGCTAAGAGGCCGATCGAGCCGACGCACATGCTCGCCTGGTCGGACAGGATATCGCCGAACATGTTGCCGGTGACGATCACGTCGAACTGCCCCGGGTCCTTGACCAGCTGCATCGCCGCATTGTCGACCAGGACGTGGCTTAGCTCGACATCGGGATATTCGGCAGAGACTTCGATGACGACATCGCGCCACAGCTGCGAGGTATCGAGAACATTGGCCTTGTCTACCGAGCAGAGCTTTCCCCGGCGTCCCTGAGCCGCCTTGAAGCCGACATGGGCGATGCGCCGCACCTCGTCTTCCTTGTAGGACATCATGTCATAGCCTTCGCGCCGTCCGTCAGGCAGCGTGCGGATGCCCTTCTCGCCGAAATAGACGTCGCCATTGAGCTCGCGGATGATCAGCATGTCGATGCTGAGCGCCACGTCGCGCTTGAGCGAGGACATGTCCTCCAGGCCCGGAAACACCTTGGCCGGCCTGAGGTTTGCGAACAGGCCGAGCTCCTTGCGCAGCCCCAGAATCGCCTGTTCGGGCCGCAGGTGACGTTCGAGGTTGTCGAGGTCGAAATCGCCGACCGAGCCGAACAGGATGGCATCGGCGGATTTCGCGATCTCCAGCGTCTGTTCAGGCAGCGGATGGCCGTGCTTGCGATAGGCGCATGCGCCGACATCGCCTTCGACCATCTCGAGGTCGTTGATGCCCAGTGCATCGACCACCCTGACCGCCTGCTCGATGATTTCGGGCCCGATGCCGTCGCCCGGGAAAACTGCAATCTTCATGGGATGTGATCCGTCCTTTTAGCCATTCTCGATCCGCGCCAGCCTGTCGCGGAGCATGGAACGCGCCGCCATAACATCGCTGCGCCTTTCGGCAAGCACGTAGCGCTCGATATGACGGCCAAGATTGTCGTATCTCGCCATCAGTGCCGGCCAGTCATCGCCAGGCGTGCTTGGTTTGGAAGCCCCATAGCCTAGTTCCCTCAACAGCAGCTGTTCGAAGGAAAGCAGCGGCGGCACCCAGCCGCGCGCCGAGGGAGCTACGCAGATCGCATCAAGCAGGCCGGACAGCGCCTCATAGAGCGCCGGATAGGGATGTCGCTCCGGCAAGGTCGAGGCGGCCAGAGCGGTCACCCAGCTTATCGCAGCCGACGGAAGCGGTTCGGACAGCCATGGCCCGCGGCTCTGGACCAGTTCGAGCCGCGCGAACGGAAGCTGGCTTTCCGATTTCGCCCGCAGTTCCGCGTCGACGATATTGCCCGGGATCAGCACCGGCCGAAGCTGCCGGCCGCGCCCGCCCGCGACGTAACCCGCAACAAGCCCGTGTTCGGAAGTCAGCAGGCGCGCGATAGCCGCCGTTTCGCCATGGGCACGGCTGGCGCAGACTATCGCTGGCGCTTTGAAGTTCATGGCTGCTCAACTGGCCTCGCGGAGAGGCTGTGGCAAGTCCTGCGCTCGGCACCAGCCCGCTCATGACGGATGTCATGAGCGCACCCAAAAAAGACTTCAATCGACGTGCTTGGGTTCCGGGCCGGTATGTCCGAAGACCTGCGCTTCGAGCGCGTCAATCCGGGTCTTCAGCGCTTCGTTCTCTTCACGGGCCGCTGCCGCCATCTGCTTGACGGCTTCGAATTCCTCGCGGCTGACGAAGTCCATACCGCCCATCGTTTCACGAAATTTTTCACGCGCGGATTCGCGGGCTTCGCGAGTCATGCCGGCAAAGGTACCGGCGGCACTGTTCATCAGCTTGGCGAAATCAGCGAGCAAGGGGTTTTCACTTTGCATGATCGCAAGATGGGCAGCAGCTCGCGCCGGCGCAAGCCTAAAACTCGATCCTCGTCACCGCGCTGGGAACCTGCTGGCCGTCCATGTCGAGATTGGCCTGGCGGAATTCCCAGTTCAGATAGGTCGCAAAGAGTATCCACAGAAGATAGGGCAGCAGCAGCAGGCCCGCAGTGGCCCGGATTCTCCAGAACAGCACGATGGTGACGGCAACGGCTGCGTCGAGAAATCCGATCAGCATCAGCGCACCGGTGATCTGGTGCGCGCCGAAGAACAGCGGGGACCAGGCGAGGTTGAGCGCCAGCTGCACCACGAACACAGCCACGGCCACTCCACGCCCGGGCGCACCTCTCGCGCTGGCAACGACGGCAAGCGCAAATCCCATCATCGCATAAAGCAGCGTCCAGACCACGCCAAAGACTGCCGGCGGCGGGTAGACGGACGGCTTGACGAGGGCCGCGAACCACGGATTGTCCGGCCCGGTCCCGGAAAGCTGCGCCGACAGCAGGCCCAGCAGGATCATGCTCGGGACGAACACCAGCGACCAGCGAATGTAGGTTCCGCGCAGCTGGTCCTTCGATGCGATCACGTTCATCGGCGCAAAGTCTCCCGAATCATCCCGTGAGGCTTTTGGCGGTGAAGCGACATTCTGGCAACGCTCACCCTTCCCGCTGTGCCGAAATCAGAAACTCGACATTGCCTTCCGGGCCGGTGATCGGGCTTCGCTCGATACCCTGGACGGTCCAGCCCTCGCCTTCCAGCCAGTCGCGCACCTCGCCACAAACCCGCTCATGCAGCGCCGGATCGCGGACGACACCGCCCTTGCCGACCTCGGCCCGGCCCACCTCGAACTGCGGCTTGATCAGCGCAACCAGCTGGCAACGCGGCGCGGCGAGCCGCAGCGGCACTTCCAGCACCTTGGCGAGACCGATGAAGCTCGCATCGCATACCACCCAGTCACAGGGCTCGTCGATCAGCTCCGGCGTGAGCACGCGCGCGCTGGTCTTTTCTAGTACGGTAACGCGCGGGTCTTGCCGCAGCTTCCACGCCAGCTGGTTGGTCCCCGAATCGACGGCAAACACGCGCCTCGCCCCACGCGTGAGCAGCACGTCGGTGAAGCCTCCCGTCGAACTGCCGATGTCCATCGCCACGCCCCCTTGCGGGTCGAGGCCGAAATGATCGAGGGCGTGAGCGAGCTTGATGCCGCCGCGCGACACCCAGGGGTGATCGCGCCCCCGCACCTCCAGCTCGGCGTCGCTGCGGATCGACTGGCCCGGCTTGGCGATCTTGTCCTCTCCGCAATAGACCAGCCCCGCCATCACCAGCGCCTGAGCACGGCTGCGGCTTTCGGCGAAGCCGCGGTCTACCAGCAGCTGGTCGACGCGCATCTTGGCGGCAGGAGGTGTTCGTGGCGCGCTGGTCACAGGATTACGGGGCTTGAGCTCGCCTTCATTGGATTCCATAGGTATCGCATGAAGGCATATATCCGCCTGCGCCCTGCCGCAATCGCCGCGCTTGCCGCAATCGTCGCGCTGACCGCTTCGTGCACCGAAAAGCCGGTCGCGCCGACGCCTGCACCAGCCCCTCCACCGGCGCCCGCGCCGACGCCTCCCCCTCCTGCGCCACCGCCCCTGCCGAAGTCGAACGTCGACTGGCGGACTGCACCGATTACGCCGGGAGACTGGCAATGGAGCATGGAAGGCGAACTGTCGGTCGCGCGCTTCGACGGCGGAACGCTCGTGCTGGCCTGTAACCGCGAGGCCGGCAAGGTCAGCATGTCGCGCCGAGGGACGGCGAGCGGCCTGGTGCCGATGACAATCCTCACCTCGAGTGGCGAACGGTCGATCACCGCAACGGCAAGCCCTGGCCCGCCGCCGCACGTCGGCGCCAGCTTCCCGGCGCGAGACTCGATTCTAGACGCCATGGCCTTTAGCCGCGGCCGGTTTGCAGTCGAGACCGCTGGCATGGCGACACTCTACGTGCCCAGCTGGCCGGAGATCAGCCGCGTCATCGAGGATTGCCGGTAAAAAGTCCTATGCCGGGGCTTGCCTCGGGATTCACTTTGATTCACACAGTGTTCAAGGCCGGTGTGGCAGATATGTCATCCGCCGCAGCTGCGGCGACCTGGTTCAACAGCGCGAAAGGAGGTGATCCGATGTCTCATGGTTCAGCAGAGAGGTCGGCACAGTTCGCTCGGGAGCCGCTGGCCTAA
>CAYPFE010000047.1:0-11457 GCA_964409895.1 uncultured Novosphingobium sp. | reverse complement strand
CTCGATGACGAGGTCTTCGCACATCGCATCCGTGACTGGCTGAAGACGTTGAGGAAGAGGAACGCGCTGGTCGGCTTCGCGACGCAATCGGCGCGTGACGCGCTCGACAGCCACATCGCCACGGCACTGGTCGAACAGACTGCGACGATGATCTTCACGCCAAACGCCAGGGCCAGGCCGGAGGATTACTGCACCGGCTTCGGCCTCACCGCGCATGAGCTCGACGTGATCCGCAGCCTGCCGGCGCATTCGCGCTGCTTCCTGATCCGCCAGGCCGATGCCAGCGTCGTCGTGAGGCTCGACCTTGCCGGCATGCCCGAAGTGCTCACCGTGCTGTCGGGCCGTGAGAGCACGGTGAGGAAGCTCGACACCCTGCGCGAGCGATTTGGCGACGCGCCGCAAGCCTGGTTCCCGCAACTCACCGGCGCGCCATGGCCCGGCGACGAGGTCACAGAGGAAGAGACGCTGTCCTTGAAGGACGCGGCGGAATGAGTCGTTTGTTTAGTGCGGTCGGGACATCCGTCCCTCCCTGGGCGGGGGAGCAGGGCGGAACCGCAAGCCTTCGACGGATGTCGAAGGCGCATCCGACAGAGGACTCGGGCCGGTGCCGCAAGCCTTCGACGGATGTCGAAGGCGCACCCAACAAGGGACTCGCCGAATGAGCGACTGCGCACAGCTGATGGAACAGGCGTCCGCCGGCGTGGCTCCGGCGCTGCGCGCGATCGACTGTGCCGCCGGCGAGATGACGGCGAGCGCCTTTGCGCGCCTGTTCGGCAGCAGTGGCGCGCTGCTGCCCGCACTGACCATCCTGCTGACGCTTTACATCGCCTTCTTCGCCATCTCGCTGCTCACCGGCCGCAGCCGCATTTCCATCTCCGCACTCACCCCGCGCATGATCACGCTGGGGCTGGTGCTGACCTTCGCGACCAGCTGGGCCGCCTACAGCCAGGTGCTGTGGAACCTCGCGGTTGCGGGGCCCGACTGGATCGCGAGCGTGCTGACCGGGTCGCAGGGCTCGGCGAGCCTGATCTTCGCCGATCGCATCGACATCGTCTTCGCCGCCATCGGGCAGGCGAGCGACGCCGCATCGGCGGCGGCTGCGGCGGGCGCACCGGCGGCGTCCAATGAAGCCGCCGGCATGTTCAAGCCGGCGGACATCATGTGGCCCGGCGCCTTGCTGCTGCTGCTCGGCACCGTCGGCGTGCTGTTTACCGCGCGCATCGCGCTGGCCTTGCTGATGGCGCTGGGTCCCGTATTCGTTGTCCTCGCCCTGTTCCGCTCCACCCGCGGGCTGACCGCAGGCTGGCTCAAGGGCCTGGCGATGACCGGCCTCGTCCCCCTGTTCGTGGTGCTGGGCGGCGCGATCACGCTGGAATTGCTGGTGCCCGTCATCTCCGCACTGTCGCAGGGCGCCCAGTTCGGAGAAATCAGCGGACGCGCTGCCATGGCCCTGTTCCTCGTCGCTGCCGTCCATGTCGCGCTCATGGCCATGGTCATGAAGGTGGCCGCCACCATCGTGTCGGGCTGGAAGGTCTTCGGCATGGCAGGGGCTCGCAGCGAGAACCGTGACGAAGCCCCGCCACGCACACATGTATCGAGTGAGACGGTTGCGCCGCCCGCCGCCCGAGCGATGCGTTCCAATCCGTTTGTGGCGGTGCAAGGGCTGGATCCGGTGGACAACCTTGCTCCAGGCGCGGCCGGATCGACAGGTGCCAGCACCGGCCGCAGGGTGACGACGCTGGTGTCAGGCGGCGGCATCGAGCCGGTCCAGCCGCGCCAGCAGGAGCGCGCGCGCGGGATCGGCAGCCGCTTTCGCACGGCATCGAACGACAGCGGGCGTGCCATGACCGGCTCTGCCGGCAAGGGAGCTGTAAAATGAGCGGCAGGAGAAAGCCGGCTGCGGTATTGGCGGCGATCCTAGCGGTCCTGGCTACGTCTGCGCAGGCGAAGACGGACGATCGGCTGGTCACCCATGCCTATGAAGGCGACGAAGTGGTGCGGATCGATGGCCGGCTGGGCGTTCAGGCGACGATCGGATTCGGCGAGGGCGAAATGATCGAGAATGTCGCGGTCGGCGATTCGGCGAAGTGGCAGATCACGCCGAACAAGCGCGCCAACCTGCTGTTCGTGAAACCGCTTGAAGCCGATGCGCGCACGAACATGACCGTCGTCACCGACCGTCACACCTATTTCTTCGACCTTGTCGCATCCCAGAAGGCAAAGCCCGTCTATCTGCTGCGCTTCACCTATCCGGCGGAAGAACGGCTGGCCGCCGAAAAGGCGCGAGAGGAACGCCAGCTGGCGCTGAACGAGCTGGAACAGGATCTGCTGACCGGCGATCCCGCATCGGCGCCGGCGGATCCGGCGATGCTCAACTTCGACTGGGCGCGCAAGGGCGACGCGGAGGTGATGCCCGCGCGGATCTATGACGATGGAAACTCCACCTTCCTGATCTGGCCGGCGAAGAGCGCGATCCCCGCGATCCTGGTCGAGAACGATCAGGGTGCGGAGGGTCCGGTCAATTACGCTGTCCGGGGTGACACGATTGTCATCGGCGAAGTGCCGGCCCGGATAACCCTTCGCTCGGGAAAGGCGAAAGCGACGCTGGAAAACCAGCGGCCCGATTTCGTTTCGCAGGCCGCTCCTGAAAATTCGGCGGAATCCTCGGCAATGGCAGCCCAGCTGCCAGATGCCGCGGCATCGGAAAGGAACTGATCGATGGCCCCCAATTCGAAATGGCGTGAGCGTTCGAGCGAAGAGATCGAGCGCGATCCCCGCGAAACCGGCGAGGGCGCCCAGATCATAGACCTTGCCACGCGCAACGTCCTGCCTTCGGTCAGCCAGCGAAAGCGCGGCGATGGCCTGGGACTTGTCGCGGGCATTGCCATCGTCGCGGTGCTGGGTGGGCTGACCCTGTGGAGCATGGATGCGGCACGCCAGAACACGCAGCCGCAGCCGTCGCCGGCAGTTGCCACGCAGACCGCACCGGCGCCCGCTGCCGTCCCCGGTCCGGCGGTGTCGCCCAATTCCCAGCCGGTGCCTGGTCAGGCCGCGCCGGAGCCTTCGCCGGTGCTGGCTGCGCCGCCCCAGGAAATGGCTGCCTACGCGGCCAATCCGCATTCCAGCCCGACGGTGGTGTTCGATGCCAGCGCCCTGCCTGCCGCTGCCTCCATGCTGGCCCCCGGCGCTCTAACCGGAAACGCCGAGGGCAACTCCAACGAAGCTTTCGCCGCGCGACTCGGTGCGGTCGGCGGAACCACAGCGACGGCGTCGGCGAGTTTCGATCCCTCGACAACCGTCACCCAGGGCACGCTGATCCCGGCAGTCCTGGAGACCGCGATCAATACCGACGTGCCTGGCTTTGTCCGCGCCGTCGTCAGCACCGATGTGAGGAGCTTCGACGGCAAGCATATTCTCGTGCCGCGCTCCTCGCGGCTGATTGGCCAGTACAAGTCGGGGCTCTCTGCGGGCCAGAAGCGCGCCTATGTCATCTGGACCAGGCTGATCCGTCCCGACGGCGTGTCGGTCAATCTCGGGTCTCCGGCAGTCAGTTTCGGCGGCGAGACCGGGCTTTCCGGCAAGGTAAACTCGCATTTCTTCGAGCGGTTCGGTTCCGCCATGCTGCTGTCGGTCGTCGGCGGTCTCGGCGCGATCGGCGGAGGCAGCAGCGTGATCATCGCTGGCGGCGGTCAATCGGCGGCATCGGCGGCGATCAGCCAGACCGGCCAGATCGGTCCGACGATCCGCGTGCGCCAGGGAGAGCCTATCCGCGTCTTCACCGCCAAGGACCTCGACTTCTCCAAGGTCAATTGACGGACGTGAGCAAGCAGCGGAATTTCCTGCCTATACAGCCCCGCCCATGAACGATAGGGTCCGGAATTGGCCAAAACATCCGGTCCGAGTCCGGACGAAGAGGGGGAAGAAAAATGGCAGTATCCGATCACGTCGATTTCAACGGCTTCATGGAAGGCGTCAAGCGCCGCAATCCGCACCAGCCGGAGTTCGTCCAGGCCGTGCAGGAAGTGGCCGAAGACATCTTCGACTTCATTGCCGACAAGGAAGATTATCACCGGCAGCAGATTCTGCGCCGCATTGCCGAGCCGGACCGGGTGGTTTCCTTCCGCGTGTGCTGGGAAGACGACAAGGGCGATATCCGCGTGCAGCGCGGCTGGCGTGTCCAGAACAACAACGCCATCGGGCCCTACAAGGGCGGGATCCGCTTCCACCCGAGCGTTACCGAAAGCGTGCTCAAGTTCCTTGCCTTCGAACAGACGTTCAAGAACGCGTTGACCGGTCTGCCGATGGGCGGCGGCAAGGGCGGATCGAACTTCAACCCCAAGGGCAAGAGCGAGCGCGAAATCATGCGCTTCTGCCAGTCCTTCATGACCGAACTCTACCGCCACATCGGCGCAGACATCGACGTGCCGGCCGGCGACATCGGCGTGGGCGGGCGCGAGATCGGCTTCATGTTCGGCCAGTACAAGCGCATCACCAACAATTTCACCGGCGTACTTACAGGCAAGGGTCTTGAATGGGGCGGCTCGCTGATCCGCACCGAGGCGACCGGCTATGGCGCAGTCTATTTCCTCGCCAACATGCTGGCTGCGAAGGGCGACGACCTCGTCGGCAAGACCGCGGTGATTTCGGGATCTGGCAATGTCGCCACCCACGCCGCGGAAAAGATCGTGCAACTGGGCGGCAAGGTGCTCACCCTGTCCGATTCGGGCGGCTTCATCCATGATCCGGACGGCATCAGCCAGGAGAAGATCGACTGGGTGAAAGTCCATAAGACCCATCGCCGTGGCCGGATCGAGGAGTATTGCGACGAGTTCAAGGGTGCGAGTTTCACTGCCGGCAAGACGCCGTGGAACGTGCCTTGCGACGTGGCGCTGCCTTGCGCGACGCAGAACGAGCTGCTCGGCGACGATGCGCGTGCGCTCGTTGCCAACGGCTGCAAGGCGGTTTCGGAAGGCGCCAACATGCCCACCGACCTCGAAGGCGTTCACGTCTTCAAGGCAGCCAAGACGCTTTACGCGCCCGGCAAGGCCGCCAATGCCGGCGGTGTCGCGGTGTCCGGTCTGGAGATGAGCCAGAATTCCGAGCGCCGTTCCTGGAAAGAGGAAGAGCTGCAGCAGATGCTCAAGGACATCATGGAAGGCATCCACAACTCCTGCCTGACCTATGGCGACCAGGGTGGCGGCTATATCGACTATGTGAAGGGCGCCAATATCGCGGGCTTCAAGAAAGTCGCGGACGCGATGCTGGCTTTCGGGGTCGTCTGAGCAGGCAGACACATCAAACCGCAAAGATCGCCGGGGACGGTTGTTGACCGGTCCCCGACCGCGGGATCGATAGGGGAGCACGACATTGGCGGACGAACCGGACCCGTCGATACGGAAATACGACGAAACCAAATACTCTAATCACGCCATTCACCTGGTGCGCACGTCAATGACGGTGCATATGCAGCTGAGCCAGATGGCGGACCAGAAGGCCAGCCTGCTGATGGGTGCGACCTTCGTCGTGTTTTCGATCGCGGTCGGACAGGCGACGGCTGGTAGTTACCGGCTGTCGTTGCTGATCCTCGCCTTGTCGGCCTTCGTTTCGGCCAGCCTCGCCGTTGCGGCGGTCGTACCGAAGATCGTTTCGAAACCGCCGGTGGGCGGGAAGCGCAACCTGATGTTCTTCGGCGTGTTCACGCATATGCCTGAGGAAGACTATATCGATGCGATTATGGCTGAATGCGAGACCGACGGCCGCGTGCTTTCGACCATGGCCCGCGACATCTACCAGAATGGCATGGTGCTGCAGAAGAAGAAGTACCGCCTGCTCGCCTATGCCTACCGCTCGTTCCAGATCGGGCTGACCATAACCTTCGTGCTGCTCCTCTATGAAAGCCACGAAGTGCTGGAAAAGATACTCAGCTGAGGCGGATGCGCCGACGCCGGTGCAGCAACCCGGTCAGGCCGGAATCGAATCGAGCGGCGCGCCGAAGGCGTTCGCTGCGATCACCGGATTGTAATATTCCCACCACTGCGTGATCTTGCCGCCCTGTGCCTCGAACAGGAACAGGTAGTGGTTGAGATAGGGGCGCCCGTCCCGCAGCATCACTTCACCGTCGGCCTGGAACATGGCGAGTCCGTCATCGGTGGTCCGCCAGACCTTGTTGTCGAAGCGCACCGTTTCGGTGAGCTGGTTCGATTCGTCGAGATAACGGCGCACCGCCTCGCCCACCTGCCGCCTCGTGCCGACCATGTTCTCGCCCGCGACCAGCGGGAAAGGCACGTGGAGCACGACGTCCTCGCGCAGCACCGCATTGACGATCGCTGCGTCCTTGCGTTCGAGCCCCTCGATCACCTGCCTGCCCAGCGCCAGCGCCTCTTTTTCCGGTGTAGCCATCGTCCCCTCCTATTTCAGATCGAGCCAGCTGGAGCTCAAATCCTGCGGCCCCCGCTTGCCGCGGCTGGCGTCGCCAAGGCCAAAGGGACCAATGGCCCAGTCGCCGCTGTCGCCGTAGTCGCGGAACCAGTCGATCGCCACCACGCGATGGGCGATGCGCCATTCGTCTTCGCGTTTCTCGAAGCGGTCAAGATAGCGCCCGCAGCCGATGACGTCGCGCACCGGCCCGTCGTTTTCCAGCCGGTGGATCGCGTAATAGTATGATTCGGCCTTGGCCGTGTCGCCCTCGATGCGGATCAGCATGTTGGTGACATAATGCATCGTATCGCCGAGCGAATGGAGGTTGGTCACCGACTGGTCGATGAAGTCCTTCGCCGGGCCGGAGTAAAGGCCGGCGTGCTCGTCCACCGCATCCGGCCAGTAGGCGCTGCGCAGCATGGCTTCATTGGCCCGGTCGACTCCGCGGCAATAGCGCCAGATGCAATCGCGGATCGCCTCGCGGTCTGCGGATTCGTCGCGGAACTGGCTTACCTTCAGTGTCATCATCCCCTCCAGTCGGCACATGGCGGAGAAAGAATGCACTGGATTTCATGCCGAGGGCAATGCGATAGTCGAGGGCGAAACGAATTGCCGCGTGGAGCGGCAGGCGGGAGAATGGCGATGGGCGGTCCGGCGGCGGAGGCGATGACACTGCCCGCCTGATGTCGCCCTTACGCTCGACCCCAAGTTGCGCAAATTGATGGGCTACCACGTGACGCTGCATTCGGTCGGCAACGTCGGTGACTGGCTCGATCCGCTCAGCGTCGCACTCGGCGGCGATGACAAGCTCAACGAGGCCCTGCTGGGCAACTGAACCCAAGGAGACAAAGCCATGTTTATCGCCATGAACCGCTTCCAGGTGAAACCGGGAGAGGAAGAGGCCTTCGAGACGATCTGGAAATCGCGCGATTCCTACCTCGAAGACGTGCCGGGCTTCGTCGAATTCGCGCTGCTGCGCGGGCCCAGCGCGGAGGACCACACGCTGTTCGCTACGCACACCGTTTGGGAATCGCAGGAAGCCTTCACTGCCTGGACCAGGTCCGAAGCCTTCCGCAAGGCGCATGCAGGCGCGGGCAACAACAAGCCGCTCTATGTCGGCTCGCCGAAGCTCGAGCTGTTCGACGCGATCCAGACAGTTTCGGCGGCCTGAGTCGATGTCGGATGCCCGCAGTCCCACCTGGCTCGATCGTATCGAGGAACTCGCGCGCGAGCATCCTGAGCTGACCGCCTTCACCTTCACCGGAGGCGGAGGCGAGACGCTCAGCTGGCGCGACCTCTCGCGGCGCATCGCCGGGATTGCCCAGCTGTTCGCGGCACGCGGCGTCACGCAGGGCAGCACCGTCTGCCTGCGCCTGCCCAATTGCACCGCCTTCGTGCTCGGCGCCTTCGCGGCCTGGCGGCTGGGCGCGACCGTGCTGCCGCTGCGCTGGGACATGCCCGCGCCCGAACGCGAGCATGTGCTGGCGCTGGGCAAGCCCGTCGTCACCGTCAGCGAGACGGGTGATGTGGCGGGCGAACTCGCTGCGCCCGAGATGCTCGCCGCCCCGGCGGTCGATCCCGCCGGCCTGCCGCCGCCGCTGCCCGCCTCGCCCGCCTGGATGATTGCGTCGGGCGGCTCGACCGGCACGCCCAAGCTGATCTCGCCCGATGGCGACACCTTGCTCGGCGAAGGCGGCATGCGTGTTTCGGGCGGGCCGTCGCGCTTTGCCGACAATGCGAACCACCGCCACCCGGTTCACCTGTGCTGCGCGCCGCTCTACCACACCCATGCGTTCAGCCTGCTGTTCCGTACGCTGGTCGAGGATTTCCGGGTCGTGCTGATGCCGAAATTCGAGGCCGAACAATTCCTCGACATCGTCGAACAGGAGCGCGTCAGCTTCTTCGCCATCGTCCCGACCATGGTGATCCGCCTGCTCGCCAGCCCGACCATCCACAGCCGCGACCTCTCCAGCGTCGAGAACGCGATCCTGGGTGCGGGCGCAACGCCCGACTGGGCAGTGCGGCAATGGATCGACGTGATCGGCGGTGACACGTTGCTGATGGGCTACGGCATGTCGGAGGGCCTCACCGCCAGCTTCATTCGCGGCAGCGAGTGGCTGGAACGCCCGGGCAGCGTCGGCCAGTCGCTGCTCTCCGACGTCCGGGTCGTCGACGAGGACGGCGAGGACGTTGCGACCGGCGAAGTCGGCGAGCTGTACTTCAAGCCCAAGGGCGGCGGCGAACATGCATTCCAGTATTTCGGCGATGCAAGGATCCGCTCGCTGCCGGGCGGCTGGGCCTCGGTAGGAGATCTCGGGAAACTCGATGCGGACGGCTACATGTATATCGTTGACCGCCGCACCGACATGATCGTCAGTGGCGGTGCCAATGTCTTCGTAAGCGAAGTGGAGGCCGCACTGCTCGGGCACGCGGATGTGCTCGACGTTGCCGTCGTCGGCCTGCCCGATCCCGAGTGGGGGCGGCGCGTCCACGCCATCGTCGTGCCCAAGCCCGGCGCGCTGCGCGACGGGCTCGGCGAGGAGCTGCGCGCGCATGCCAAGACCCGGCTCGCCTCCTACAAGGCGCCGCGAAGCGTGGAATTCGTCGAAACCCTCGGCCGCAGCGAGGCCGGCAAATTGAACCGCCAGGCGCTGGTGCGAGCGCGCGAAGGAGAACAGGCATGACCGTCCATTACGAGGAGCGCGGCCATGTCGCGCTGATCACCATCGACCGGCCCGAACGGCGCGGGGCGATGAACCTGCAGTCCTATCTCGAACTGGCCAGCGGCTGGCGCAAGGCAGCCGCCAACGCCGATATTCGCAGCGTCGTGATCACCGGCGTCGGCGATTCCTATTGCGCGGGCGCCGACCTCAAGGAGTTCATTCCCGAAGTCGCCGCCGAAGCCAAGGCGCGTGCGGAACGCGGTGAGGGGCCGGAGGCGGCGCAAGGCAGCGGCGGCATGGCGGAATCGAGCAGCGACCTCACCTTCGCAGTGCTGCGCGGCATCGATTATCCCAAGCCGATCATCGCCGCGGTCAACGGTCCCTGCGTCGCCAGCGGCATGGAGATGCTGCTTGGCACCGACATGCGCATCGCCAGCCCGGACGCGGTCTTCGGCCTGCCCGAAGTCAAGCGCGGGCTGTTCGCCTCGGGGGGATCGACGGTGCGCCTGCCGCGCCAGATCCCCTATGTCCACGCAATGGACCTGCTGCTGACGGGCAGGTACATCAGCGCGGAGGAGGCGCTGCAGTTCGGCCTCATCAACCGTATCGTCGAGAAGCCCAAGCTGCTGGAGACCGCGATGGAGCTTGCCAATACGATCGCTGCCAATTCACCCGGCGCGGTCACGGCCACCAAGCTCAGCGTGCTCGACAATTTCAAGACCGGAATCATGGAAGCCTATGCGCGCGAACTGGAGCATGGCGACACCGTATTTTCCGCGCCTGACGCCATCGAGGGTCCGAAGGCCTTCCTCGAAAAGCGGGAACCGCGCTGGACCGGCGTGGCGACCGACCTTTAGGGACCGCGCATGAAACTCAACGCCACTGCCTCGGTTGCCCCTTCGGCGGAGCTTGCCGAAACCGCCGCCCGGCTCGATCACGCCGGCGCCGACGGATTCCACTTCGCCGAGCTGATGCATGATCCGTTCCTCGGGGTGGCCACAGCGGCGCCCGGCTCGTCCCGCCTGACTTACGGGACCAGCATCGCGCTTGCCTTCACCCGTTCGCCGACGACACTGGCGCATATCGCCAACGATCTGCAGGTGCTGACCGGCGGGCGCTTCGTGCTCGGCCTCGGCACCCAGATCAAGCCGCATATCGAACGCCGTTTCGGTCTTACCTGGGACCGCCCGGTGCAGCGCTTTCGCGAAACGGTGCTGGCGATGCGCGCGGTGTGGAAGGCCTGGGAAAGCGGCGAGCCGCTGAAATTCCAGGGCGAGATATTCAACCTCTCGCTGATGACGCCCGCCTTCAGTCCGCCGTTGCCAGCACAGGGTCCGCCGCCGGTGTACCTTGCCGCCGTGGGGCCGCAGATGGCAGAAATGGCGGGAGAAGTGGCCGACGGGCTGTTCGTCCACGCCTTCACCACCGCCGACTATGTCCGCAACGTGCTGTTGCCGGCGGTCGAGCGGGGCCTTGCCAAATCGGGCCGCAGCCGTGCGGATTTCCAGGTCTGCCTGCCAGCCTTCATTGCCGACACCACCATGCCCGATGCCTCCGCTCAGGCCCGGAATTCGGTCGCCTTTTATGCCTCGACTCCGAATTACCGGGGCGTGCTGGAACAGCACGGGCTGGAGGATCTCCAGCCTCGCTTGCGGCGCATGACCGTGGAAGGCGCCTGGGACCGCATCGCCGACGAAATCAGCGACGAGGTGCTCGACCTGTTTTGCATTTCGGGCGATCCAGCCGGGCTCTGCGCCGGTTTCGCGAAGCGCTGGGGCGGGCTCGTCGATCAGGTCTCGCTGCCGGTCGACTACTGGCTTCGTCACGAGAACAATCCGGACTGGAAAGCGGGATCGGCGAAGCTGATCGAGGGAAGCTGAGGGGAGTACAGACAATGGACGATGCACAATGGCGGGGCGGGTTGAAGCCCGAAGACGACTTTTTCCTCGCCGAACCGCCGGAATTCAGCTGGATTCGCGAGGGCGCGTCCTTCTGGATCTATGACGACGAGGGCCGCTTCGGCATCCCGCGCTTCGGGATCGAGGCCGAGCCGGTGAGCTGGGAAAACCGCCGCTATCAGGCCAATTTCACGCTGCCGGGCAATCGCGTCCTGATCGACGATGGCGGCGCACCGATGCATGAGGTGATGGACAGGAGCGGCAACCCCGCCGTGCTCGGCGCCGGCCCGCTGTCAATGCACTGTATCGAGCCGTGGAAGCGCTGGGCGGTCGCGTTCGACGGCGAAGTCCACGATACCACGCTGGAAAGCCAGATCGCGGGGACCGCGAATGACGCGCCGCGCGTACCGCTGCGTTACGAGATCGAGCTCGAGATGAAGGTCCCGGCCTATCTCCAGGACTGTTCGCCAGAGGCTTTC
>CAYPFE010000046.1:0-11484 GCA_964409895.1 uncultured Novosphingobium sp. | reverse complement strand
CCGAACGGACGCTGGCGTCGCTGGGCGTGGCCAAGGGCGATGTGCACAAGCTGCAGTCATTGCCATACCGGGCGGTCGTCGATGCTGCCTCGGCAGTCAGGCTGCCGCCAAAGGACGGCGGGCTTGCTGGTCGCACGCTGGCACCGCTGATGGATGGTCGCTCGGTCCCGGCCCATCCCTTCGAGCCGGTCGCCAGCCCCTTGAGCCGCGACGTGCCGCTGATGGTTGGCTACGCCAAGGACGAGAACACGCTATTCATGGCTGGTGATCCGGAGCTTGGGAACATGAGCGCCGAAAGCGCGCGGGCGCGCTTCGACGAGGTTCTCGGCGACAAGGCAGAGGCCGCCTTCACCTTCTACAGCGAAGCCTATGCCGAGCTCGATCCGAGCTACTGGATCTCGACGCTGATGACCGACCAGATGTTCGGCACCGGTTCCAACATCATGGCCGACCGCAAGGCCGAGCAGGGCGGCGCGCCCGTCTATGCATATCGCGTAGATTTCGAGCCGCCGGTCCTCGGCGGTTTGCTGCGTAGCCCCCACGGCACCGAAGTGCCGCTGGTGTTCGGCACCAAGGTGCCCGAGGCTTTCGTTGGCACGGGCCGCGCGGTTGATGTGCTGTCCGACAGGATGATGGCCGCCTGGCTCAACTTCGCCAAGAGCGGCGATCCCTCGCAGGATGGGCTCGTCTGGCCGGAATACGGCACCGAGCTTCGCCAGACCATGATCTTCGACGCCCCCAGCCATGTCGCGCAGCAGCCCGACACCGCCAAGCTGGAATTCTGGACGAAATGAATCCGGCTAGCGATCAGGATACGGTTAGCGCGCGGGCAAGGCAGCTTCTCGAAACCTATGGCGCTGTCGATGCCTGTGTTGCCGAGCTTTTCTGCGACCGCCACGATCCGGATCGCCTCGCCCACCGCATCGTCGCCACCGACCTCTCCTATCGTGACATCACCTATGGCGAGCTGAGGGCGGAATCGGAGCGCTTCTCCGGTGCACTGAAGGAACTCGGCATCGGACCCGGCGACCGGGTGGCGACGCTGATGGGCAAGTGCCGGGAATATCTTGTGGCGCTTATGGGCATCTGGCGGCTGGGCGCGGTGCATGTCCCGCTGTTCACCGCCTTCGCACCGCCGGCGATTGCACTCAGGATGCAGGGGAGCGGCGCAAAAGCGGTGATCTGCGATCCCTCGCAGCGCGCAAAGCTCGAGCCAGGCGACGCGATCCCTGCGAATGCGCCGTGGCGAATTGTCACGACGGGTGAGGCGGATCGCGAAGCACTATCCTTCGCGGAGCTGATGGAGGACGCCACGCCGGTCACCGAAGCCGCAAGAATGGGCGGCGATGGCGCGCTGCTGCACATCTACACGTCCGGCACCACAGGTCAGCCCAAGGGCGTCGTCGTGCCGATCCGCGCGCTGGCCTCGTTCCATGCCTATATGGAATTCGGCTTCGGCCTCACCGATGACGACACCTTCTGGTGCGCTGCCGATCCGGGTTGGGCCTATGGACTGTATTATGCGGTCATCGGCAGTTTCCAGACCGGCGTGCGCTCGATCTTGTTCGAAGGCGGGTTCGTGCCGGAAAGCGCGCTCGCCATTCTCGCGCAACAAGGTGTCACCAATTTCGCCGCCGCACCGACGGTCTACCGCTCGCTGCGGAGTTCGGGCCTGCCGATCCCGGATGGCGTAAAGCTGCGCTGCGCCTCCAGCGCGGGCGAGCCGCTGACGCCGGAAGTCAATGACTGGGCCGAAGAGCATCTCGGCGTCACCGTTCACGACCACTACGGTCAGACCGAGGCCGGAATGCTCATCAACAACCATCACCATCCGGCTGTAAGGCGCGAAGTGAAGTCCGGATCGATGGGCCACGCCATGCCGGGCTGGAGCCTCGCCGTGCTGGAAGAGGACGGTGACGTGGAGGCAGTGCCCGGCGAACTGGGCCGCGTCGCCATCGACTTGTCCGCCAGCCCGCTCGCCTGGTTTACCGGCTACGAAGGCGATCCCGAGCGCACTGCCGAGAAATTCTCCGCCGACCGGCGCTGGTACATCACCGGCGATACCGCGAGCCGCGACGAGGAAGGCTATTTCCACTTCTCCGCGCGCGACGACGACATCATCATCATGGCCGGATACAGGATCGGACCGTTCGAGGTGGAATCGACTATCGTCACCCATCCGGCTGTCGCCGAAGCCGCGGTGATCGCGGTGCCCGACGAGGTGCGCGGAGAGGTACTCGAATCCTATGTTGTGCTGCGAGGTGGCGAAGCGGGGTCTGATGATCTCGAACGGGAGATCCAGCAATGGGTGAAGACCCGTTACGCTGCTCATGCCTACCCCCGCCGGGTCCATTTCGCCGAGGCGCTACCCAAGACCCCAAGCGGCAAGATTCAGCGCTTCGTGCTGAAACAGCAAAGGCGTGCGGAGCTGGCGGCCGAGGATGTAAAGGACTGAAATCATGGGGCCCATCGACCTTTCCTTCGACATTACGGCCGACTTGCCCGACGAGGTCACCGAGGGCCGGCAGATCCTTATTTCGGGCTGGCTGTTCCTACCTGACGATATCTCGTTGCTCGGTGAGAGGCCCGTCACAATGTCGCTCACCGCAGGCGGCAGCTACGACAAGCGCTACCACCATCTCGAGATTCCCGGCCATCCCGGATACAGCGCGGCAGAGCATCTGGCCGGGCTCGGCAATATCGTGATCCTCACCGACCATCTCGGCGTTGGTGGCAGCTCGCGGGTTCCCGACCAGAAGAAGGCGACGCGCTATGTCGTGGCCCAGGCCAACCATGCGGCGCTGCAGCAGTTTTACGCCGGGCTGGCCTCGGGCGATCTCCACCCGGACTTGCCAGCCTATGGCGATTTCGTCCGAATCGGTGGCGGCCACTCGATGGGTGCGATGATGACGACGATCCAGCAAGGCGCTTACAAGACCTGGGATGCGATCATGTTCCTCGGCTATACTGTGCAGGGCGTGCACGGCTTTGCCGACGGCAAGCAATTCCGCATGGCAGACTTGCTGCCACAAGGCGGGGAACGACCCGACTATACCGAAATCGACCGCTCGACCCAGCGCGACAATTTCCACTTCGGCGATGTGCCCGAGGCAGTGATGTTGGCCGACGATGCCATCGCCGTGCCGACGCCGGGCCAGATCGGCATGGTCTCGATCGAACGCGACATCATCACCGCCGATGCGGCGAAGATCGACGTGCCGGTGCTGTTCGGCAACGGCGAGCGGGATGTCTCACCCGACCCTCGCGCCGAGGCCGGTTACTTTCCGCTCTGCGACGATTTCACCATATACCTGCTGCCGGGCTCGGCGCATTGCCACACCTTTGCCACCACGCGGCACCGGTTCTGGGACCGCATGCACGCATGGTCGCGAAGTCTGGGTTTGTGATATGAATTCTGCTACTTACCAGCGTACTCCTTCTTCAGCGGTCTTCATGACATAGGGCTTTTCGTAGGACGGGTCCTTGCCTTCCCACAGCCCCTTGAGGAAGCCTTTTACCGCATCCGAGTAGACCCAGCTGGCATCGGCATCGCCGGTCATCTCGATGGTGCAGCGCCTTGTGTGGATGCGCCATTCGCCGTTGCGCTTCTCCAGCCGGTCGAGGTAACGTCCTATGCCGAAGGACATTTTCTCGCCGTCCTTCCAGAACAGCCCGCCGACGACATAGCTTTCGCAGTTGGCGGTATCGCCATCGAGATCGCAGATATGGTTGGTGATATTGTGGCTGGTCTGGAGGAAGGCCTGGTGCCCGGCGTTGGCGCGTTCGGGATATTCGGGGGCGAAAGTGACCACCGCGCCATGCTCGTCGACGCCGTCCTCCCACCAGCAGCTGGCGATCTGTTCAAGGTCCTGCCTGTCGCGCGCGCGGCTTTCCCTTTGAATACAATCGAGAATATCCATGCGGTCCTTGATATAGCCGACTGTCGCCTTCAGCTCAGCGAGTTCCTGTTCGATGCTCATTCCATTCCTCCTCTCGAGTCCACCAAAAGGCCACCAAAAGGCCATCAAGGGGCCGCCTGATGCCGCCGCTGGACCGTCCCAGCGGGCTCTGATAGGCCTGTGCTACCGAAGCGACGAACAGAGCGCAATCGCGCGTTAAAGGGACCGATATGGGAGAGCGGCAACTGGCAGGCAGAACGGCGCTCGTCACTGGTGCCAGCCAGGGCATCGGCAAGGCATGTGCCAGGATGCTGGCCGAGGATGGCGCCGCTGTCGTCATCACCGGCAGGCGCGAGGATGCGTTGAGGGCCGCACTCGACGAATTGCGCGCGCAGGTGCCCGGTGCCCGCATCGAGATGCTCGCGGGCGACGCCACCAGCGAAGCGGATGTGAAGGCCGCTCTGGCATTGGCGCACGGGATCGCGGACAGGCTCGACGTGATCGTCTCGGTGGTCGGCGAGCCGACCTTCAAGCCGCTGCTGTTGCGCGACCTCGAACAGGTGAGGCAGGAACTGGACACCAACTTCATCTCGGCGTTCCTGGCGGTGCGCCATGGCGTGCCGCTGATGCAGCCTGGGGGGTCTATCGTCTGCATGTCCTCGGCAGCAGCGACGCAGGCGGGCTGGGGCCTCACCATCTATTCCGCGGCCAAGGCGGCGGTGGAGCGCTTCGTGCGGGCGGCCGCGTTCGAGATCGGCGGCGCCGGCATCCGGATCAATGCGGTGCGGCCGGGTCTGACGCTTCCGCCCGAACGCCAATCCGATCCCGAACTCGCGCCGATGATCGCGGTCTACGAAGCGGAGACGCCGATGGGCCGGGTCGGCTTGCCAGAGGATGTCGCCAGTGTCGTGCGTTTCCTCGCCCGTGACGACTCCGGCTGGGTGACCGGCCAGACCTTCTCGGCCGACGGCGGGCTCGACCAGGGCAAGGGGCCGGACCCAATGGATGCGATCTACGGCAGGGAGCTGATGGAGCAGGTCCGCGCCGGCAGGCCGCCGGAGGGATAGGGCGATGGCAATCACTCTCCTTTACGGCTGCGCGCAGATCGAAACCACCACGCGCAGTCTCGACGAAACCCGCGCTTTCTTTTTCGATGCGCTGGGCGCAGGGCCGATCGAGCAGGAGCTCGCTAGCCAGATTGACCAGATCATCCCCGACCCGGACTACGGCTGCGATCATATCGGGCTTGGCGATGCGGTGTTCCAGGTCAACCAGCCGGCCGCCGGCATGCTCTACAACGGGCAGAAATCGGTGCATCAGTCCTATCTCGACCGGGTCGGGCCGAGTGTCACCAATCTCAATTTCTTCGTCGACGATGCGTTCCACGCGAAGGAGTTGCTGCTGTCGATGGGCGCCACGGTTCATATCGAGGGGCCGAGTTCGGCTGCCCGCGCACTTGCCGATTACGGGCCGGGCAACACGCGGCCCGGCGCGGACGAACGGCCGTTCCTGTTCATGGGTACCCGCGCGCTGATCGGGCTGGACCTCGAGATCATGGAGCCCAATTTCCTGCGCTTCACCGATCAGACGGTGCAGTACCCTGCCTTCGTCCAGCCGCGCCCTGTGGCGGGCGACGGCAATCTGTTGCTGGAGCGGTTGCGGATCGTCGTGTCCGACCTGGAGATGGCCGAGGCCAAACTCGCACGCATCTTCACGCCGGCCAGCGCCAGCCGGCCCTATGGGTGGCGCGAGGGTCCGTTGGGCCGTTCGTTCCGGGTTTGGCTCGGGGGGATCGAGGTGGAATATTGCCAGCCCCTTGGCGATGGCGCGCTATCCCAAGCGCTGGAGCAATTCGGCCCCGGCGTCGTCACCATCGAGTTCACCGCGAAGGATCACGCCGCCGCACTTGCGAGGGCGTCGAGCAAGGCCGCAATCGGCGAGGAGCCAGACTGGCTTGGGCTGGGTGAAAAGCCTCGCGACCTGGTAACAAGCCGCGAGGCCATTGGCTTCGATGCGGTGATTTCCTGACAGGCCTACCAGAAGAAATCGTAGATCACGTCGATGACTTCGCCGGTGTAGGTATCGACCAGCAGCACGTCGTCGTAATAGCGCACCCACCGATAGGGACCGTAGACCTCGGGCAGGCGATACCGCCAGGGATCGTCGATCCAGTAACGGCTGGCGTAGAAGGATGCGCCAAGGAAAAAGCCTATGCCCAGGCGGCTGTAGCTGTAGTGGCGATGCGGCGCGTAATAGCGGCCCAGGCTGTAGATGTGCCGGTTATGCTTGCGATAGCTCCGCCAGTTGTAGCGGTTGTGTCCGCGCCAATGGCGGTCCCACTTGCGGTGGTGGTGGCGGCCGGAATAGTTCCGGTCTCCACGCCAGGAATTCCGGTTGTTGCGGTAATTGCGCCGCTCGTGACGCCCGTCACGCCACGACCGGTTGCGGTTTCCGTCACGGAAGGAACGATTGCGATTGCCATCACGCCAGTTGGCATCGCGATTGCGTTCAGCCTGGCGGCGGAAGTCGCGGTTGCCACGGAAATTCTCACCGTTTCTCACGGTGCGGTCGCGCCTGCCGTCGCGGAAAGTGCGGTTGCGGTTCCCGTCCCGCCAGTTCGCGCCACGGTTGCGTTCGGCCTGGCGCCGGACATCGCGATTGCCGCGGAAGCTTTCGCCGCCTCGCTGCCGCTGCATGTTGCGCATGCGCTGGCCGCGATCGCTCCAGTCGCGCCTTACCTGGCGTTGCTCGCTACGCATCGCGCGTTGCGGGCGCTGTGCCCGCTGTGTTCGGTTTGACCTGAGCGAGCCCTGCCGTTGCTGCCACTGGCCGCGATTGGCGCGCTGCTGTCTGACTTGAGGTCGATTGGTACGGGTGGTTGACCTGCGCTGAGCGCGCTGGCTGCGATTGACGTGTGTCATGCCGGATCGTTGAGCCCGCTGGGCCCGATTGGCGCGCATTGACTGGTTGGAATTGCTGCTCTGGGCCTGTTTCTGGCCGGATCCGCGCCAGCGATGCTGGGCAAGCGCCTCGAGAGGCATGGCCATCATCGCGATCGCCAGGGCCATCGCGCTGATACCCGCCTTGCCAAGTAATCCGGACGGTTTCATGAACAATGTTTCTGCCATCTTTCGGCCTCCAATCCGGGTGACAAATATCGAGGAGCCTGATGCTCAATTACGTGTTTACCAAGATGAGGATGTCGGCAGGATGAACCAGAGGTTCAGGAATCAAATTATAATATAATTAGAAGATATTATTATAACATAATATGATATGAAAACATATCTTAACCCATGACTATTTAATATATGCAGATACTTATAATTTCGGTATTGAATATGATTTAATATTGAAAAATGGTCACTTCCGCAAAGGCTGAACGGTGCTGTCGGGCATCCGTTGCGGAAGTGTTTCCCCATGCCACCGGATTTCGCTAGGCTGTGCTGCATAAGCAAACCGGGAGAAGTCATGCCTCAATCCTTTGCCGTCGGATGGCGCCAGGTCGGCATCTGTTTCATCATGCTGGCGTGTACCGGCATGATCGCCTCGACCTATTCGCTGGTGGCGGTGCCGCTGGAGGAAGCCTTCAACACCACGCGCATGGAAGTGATGCTGTCGATGACGGTCTATTCGGCGGTGTCGGCGGTGCTGATGCCGCTCGTCGGCATGATGATGGACCGCTATTCGGTCCGCAGCCTGCTGCTGCTGGGTTCGACGCTGCTTGGCATCGGCTATGCCGCGATATCGCTGGCGACCTCGATGAACCATGTGCTGGTGGTCTTCGCGCTGTTCATTGCGCCTGCCAATGTGCTACTCGGGCCGCTGGCGGCAACCGTGCTGCTGGCGCGCTGGTTCGACGAGAAGCGCGGCTTCGCGATCGGCTTCGCAATTGCGGGTGTGGCGGCGGGCGGCGCACTGTTCCCGCAGATCATTCACGGGCTGTTCGAGGCCTTCGGCTGGCGCGAGGGAATTCGCTGGCTCGGGCTGTTGCTGGCCGTGCTGACGATACCCGCCGCGCTGATGGCGGTGAATTCGCCCGAAGAGCGCGGGCTTCATCCCGACGGTGCTGTCGAGGCAAGCGAAGCAAACAAGGCGGAGATGGCCAAAGCGCCGATCACGGTCGGGCAATTGCTGAGCGATCCTGCGTTCTGGATGATCGCGGCGACCGTCGCCATCGTCACGTCGGGGATGAAGGGCATGGTCACCAACCTTGCCCCGCTGGCGCTTGAGAACGGCGTGTCTTCGGGTAGCGCGGCGATGCTGGTGACCGTCTATGCCGGCTGCGGTTTCGTCGCCAAGATGGTGTTCGCGCTGCTCTCCGACCGGCTGGGGCCGCGCATCCTGATGTTCGGCGCACTGGGCGGTTTTGCCGCCGGCATGGCCTTCATGACGCAGGCGCACCTTGGCTTGCCGATGATCATGACCGGCGTTGCCGTGATGGGCCTGTTCGGCGGGATGATGGTGCCGATCGAAGCTTTCCTCGCCCCGAAAGTGTTCGGCAAGCGCGCGGCGGGCAAGGCGATGGGCGTGCTTTCCGGCACGATCCTGACCGCGCTCCTGTCCACCCCGCCGCTGTTCGGCCTGATCTACGACCTGACCGGCAGCTACATGGGCATCTTCTGGACCTTCGCCGGGCTGGCGGTGGCGGCGCTGTTCTGGCTGCCGCTGATCAGGCTGCATCCGCGGGAGTATGCGCCGGTCGAGGCGGAGGCGGAGGCGGTGCCGGCGGAGTAGCACGGGATGGCGAAACCCGATTCCCCTCCCCTGAAGAGGAGGGGGTGATGACTCCTACCCTTCCGCCAGCCGCCCCGCCGCCAGTTCCTTCAGCGTCTCGACCTTCACTTTCGAACTGCCGGTCTGCTGGAAATCTGCTTCCTCGAAGAACAGCACCCGCCGCGGCACCTTGTAGCTGGCGAGTTTCTCTTTCGCGAAGGCGCGGATCGTTTCGGCGTCGAGCGCCTGGCCCGCGTGGGGTACGATGCAGCTCACCACCAGTTCGCCGAGCAGGTCGTCGGGCACGCCGATCGTCTGGACGATCTTGACGCCGGGATAGGTCAGCAGCAGCGTATCGACTTCGACCGGAGAGACATTGGCGCCGCCGGTCTTGATGATGTCGTTCAGCCGCCCTTCCCAGAACAGCCGTCCCTCGGCGTCGAGATAGCCGCCGTCGCCGGTGCGGTAGAAGCCCTCGGCGTCAAGCGTCTCGTCCAAGGGCACGCCGATATAGCCGAGCATCAGCGTCGGGCCCTTGACCGCGAGCTCGCCGCGCTCGCCCATCGGCATGGTTGCGCCGGTGAAGGGATCGACGATCTTGAGTGTCGCGCCGGGCACCGGGAAGCCCCACGCGCCCTGCAGCACTTCCTCCGGCGTACCCGAGACATAGGCCGTGCTGATGGTGAAGGTCTCGGTATTGCCGTAGATGCGGGTCGGTTCCTGCCAAGTGGTGCTGACGGTCGGATTGTCTCTGAGCGGCGTACCCTCAGGCACATGGCGCAACGAGGACAGGTCGACCTCGCCGATATTGGCGGCGCCGCCGAGCTGTTCCCACTGGTGCAGCCAAGCCATCGGCACGGTGACCTTTTCAGACTCATACAGCCGCAAGGTGGCCTCCGGCTCGAACACCGATTGCAGCACCAGCGTGCCGCCGCTCGCCAGCGTGCCTCCCATCGCCATGGAGAAATGCCCGGACCAGAAGAAGCCGTTGGCGGTCAGCACCCGGTCGCCTTCGCGCATGCCGAGGATGCGTGGCCAGCGCCACATCTGGATGCAGGCACCGCGATGCGCGGAGAGGATGCCCTTGGGCTTGCCGGTCGTTCCTGAGGAAAACAGCAGCACGCCGGGATCGGACGGCGCGACGCTGGCGGCGCGGGCTTCGACCTGCGCTTCGCTGACCGCCTCGCCGCGCGCGAGGAAGTCGTTCCAGCATTCGATGCCGCCTGCGGTTTCGTCGGTGTCGAGCGAGACCACGTGGCGAAGGAACGGATATTTCGCCGACAGGATCGTGCCGGGCTCCGAGGTGGCAATGGCCGGCTCCAGCTCGCGCACGATTGCCGAGAAGTCCTTCTTCAGCACCTGCGGCTCGATCAGCAGCACCGAACAGCCCGCTGCCGCGAGCATCATGTCGAGCTCATAGGCGGTCGAAAAGGTGGAGAAGACCGTCGTCACCCCGCCTGCCATCGCCGCGCCAAAGGCTGACGCGACCAGCTCCGCGCGGTTGGTCACCAGCATGCCGACGCGGGTACCCTTGCCGACGCCACAGGCGGTGAGCGCGCGGGCGATGTCCATCGCCTTCGCCCGCAGCTCCTCGTAGCTCCAGCGCTCGACCGTGCCATCCGGGCGAGGCTGGGCGATGGCCTCGGCTGTGCCGTAGCGCGCCGTCACCTCGTCCAGCAGCGCCGGCATGGTCAGCGCGCCAAGCCCCGGCTCGTCTGCGAGCGGGATACCCTTGGCGATCGAGACCGCCGGGTCCGGAACTACGGCATAGCCTTCCATCGCCGCTTGCCCGTCAGCGCGTGGGAAGTTCGACCTCGGCGGTGGCAGTGGCCATGATGGTGCCGTCCTGGGTTTCCATCTTCGAACGGATGTGGATCAGGTTGCGGCCTTCCTCATCGACCGATTTCTCGACGACTTCGCCGGTCTGCACGGTGATGTCGCCGACGAAGGCGGGACCGCGATATTGCGAGTTGCAATGCACCACCTGGCCCCATTCGCCGGCCCATCCCGCGAGATAGTCGATGATCCAGGCCCCCATGGATGCGCCATAGCCATATTCGCGCGGCATGCCGATGAACTGCGCCCAGCGCTTGAACAGGTGCCCGCGCGAGGGGCCGATATAGGCGCCGTCGGAGTTTTCGGGGTTCACCCTCTCCTCGTTGGGATCCATTTCCCAGCCCGCCATCGGGCCGACATAGCCGAGCTTGACCGGATCGCAGTCCTCGTTCCTGAAGGCACTGCCCCAGATGTTCATCATGTAGCCGCGCCATTCGGTGGTGAAGCTCGCGATCGAGTGGGGACCGAAAACACGCTCGGGCAGTTCGTCGCCGACCTGGATGTCGTCCCAGTATCGGCGGTTGTGGCCAAGGGCATGCATCATGTTGATGTAACCCAACTTGCGCTTCTCGATGGCATCCAACTCCTCGTCGGTCCAGGCAGGCGGAGTGTCGTTATCCATCGGCGCCATTTCCTGGGCGAACATCGGGTTGTAGCGGATGCTGGTAGACCGCTGCTTGGCAAACGGTGTGCCGTCCTCGAGGTAGTAATTGTTGTCGCCGCGCTGGAAGCAGGTGGGGCCGGCGAATTTGGTTTCCTTCAGCACATAGTCGAAGGGGATCTTCTCGTGGACGATGGTGTCGCCGGCGAACAGGCGCCGGCCGTAGAACCACCATTCGTCTCCGCCGAACAGCAGGTGCGAATCGGGAACGTTGCCGACGCCCGCAGGGCAGGCGCCGTGGCCTTCGGCGGCAGCGATGGTGAAGCTTTGTGGAGCGACGAGCGTGCCATAGCGGCCATAGGCGGCATAATCGTCGTCGTAATGGAGCCGGTTGGGATAATGCATCGCCTGCGCCCAGCGGCGGATGTCGTT
>CAYPFE010000045.1:0-11542 GCA_964409895.1 uncultured Novosphingobium sp. | reverse complement strand
AGCGAAGTCGGGTGCGGGAAGTCGGTTTCGAACAGCACCTTGTCGAAGCCGATTTCCTCCAGCATGTGCTGGGGAGCATAGGTTTCGAACCAGAAGCTGACCCAGAAGTTGTCGCGGAAATATTCCTTGGGTCGCTTCTTGAGGCCGTTGGTTTCCATGGTGCGGAACTCGTCGCACTGGTGCTCCATCATCTCGAGCACGAAGGGCACCCAGCCGATGCCGCTCTCGATCATGCCGACCTTGAGGTCCTCGTATTTGTCGAGGATGCCCGAGACCATGAAGTTCGCCATCTGCGCGGACGTGCCGATGGTGTGGATCATGGCGTTGATTGGCAGGCGCTGGCTGAATTCGACATTGTCCCAGATCACCGAATTCGCATCGAGCGCGGCGTTGACATGGAAGTTGATCGGCGTGCCGGTGGCGTTGCAGATGTCGAACACTTCCTCCCAGAAGGGCGAGCATTTGTGATCCTCGCCGAGATAGCCCTGGTTGAGACGCTCGGGCCGGTCGGGGAGCGTGAATCCCTTGACACCCATGTCGAGCACGCGCTTGACCTCGGCGACCATCAGGTCCTTGTCCCAGTAGGGCAGCGTCGCCATGCAGGCGACGCGGCCGCCCGATTCCTCGAGCCGTTCCGCACAGGCGTCGTTGAAGCGCTGGATGATGAAGATCGCGAGATCGATGTCGCCGAGGCCGAGCAGCGATCCGGCCTGCGTCAGCCCGCCGTTCTGGAAGCAGATCTGCGCCCAGATGCCCTGCCTGTCCATTTCCTCCAGCCGCGGCTTGAGCTGGTAGGAGCCGGGGTGGATTTCGTCGTATGTGCGGTAGGACAGGCGGCCGAGCAGCTTGTCGCGGTCCTTGGCGATGACGTTGCCGCCCAGCGTGCCGAAATTCTTGTCGCCGATGAACCAGGTGTCGAGCCCGTCGATGCGTTCGACTCGCGGCGCCATGTCCTTGAACCTTTCGGGCACGGATTTGAACAGGTCCGGCGGTTCGGTGTAATGGGTGTCGCAATCGACGATGCGGATGCCGTTGAACAGCGGATGCGTGCCCTCGACGAATTGCGAATGGTCGATTTCCTTGACGAAGCCGCCCGGCGCATAGCCGTCCGCCAGCCAGTAGAATTTCGCGTCGTCCTCGCGGCTCTTGTCGAGTGAAATCGTCTTGTTGTCTTCAGCCATTGCGGCCTCCTTCGTGCTTCTCCCGGGGTGCCGGGCAATTCGATGCTCGCCCCATGCAGGCCACCATACCAGTCCGTACCGGTATTAGCCACACGAAGCGGCGCAAATAATCAGGCGCTGGCTTCGGCCTTCGCCTTCTCACGCTCCCGGAACCGGGGAATGACGTGTTCGCCCATCAGCCGGATGGTGCGCAGCGATTCCTCGTGGGTGATCTCGTTGAACTGGACGACGCCCATGAACTCGTCGACGCCGATGTCCTCCCACTGCTTGATGATGTTGTAGCAGGTCTCGACATCACCCGCGCAGATGCGGGCCTCGTCGATCGCCTGCAGCGGGTCCTGCACGCCGAGCTTCTGGCGTTCCTCGACCGACATCGAGCGTTCGTTGTAGCCGGGCCGCTCAGGCACGTTGCCGAAATACTTGTGCACCCGGCTGTGGTGCGCAACGGCGTTGGTGCCGCCCCTGAGCCGCGCTTCGGCGTCGTTTTCGCCGACATAGAGCGTGGTGAAGCCGGCGATGTTGTTGTTGACGAAATCGCCGCAGGGGTCGGCATTCTTGATCCCCTCGCGATAGTGGTCGAGCTGTGCATTCAACTCCTGCGGCGTGCTGATCGTGAAGCTGAGGCAGCCGACGCCCATTTCGCCCGCCAGCCGGTAACTCGAGGGGCTGCCACAGGCCATCCACATCGGCGGATGCGGCTTCTGCACCGGCTTCGGCACGACGACGCGCTCGGGCAGGTCCATGTATTCGCCCTTGTAGCCGGGGAACTTGCGCTGGCGCCACATCTGCGGGACGACGCGCATCGCCTCGACCATGCCGCCGCGGGCATGAGCGGTGTCGATCCCGAAGCCGTCCAGTTCCTCCGCCGTTGTCGAGCGGCCACAGCCCCATTCGAGCCGCCCTTTCGTGACGATGTCGAGCGAGGCGACGCGCTCGGCGACCTTGAAGGGGTGCGAATAGCCCGGCGGCATCAGCGCTACGCCGAGGCCGATTCGGATGTTCTTGGTATGCTGCGCGATCGCACCGAGGAAGATGTCGTTGGCGGACGAGCGCGACAGGTCTTCAAGGAAATGGTGCTCGACCACCCACACCGTGTCGAAGCCCATTTCGTCGGCAAGCTTGGCCTGCTCCAGCGCCTCCCAGAAGGCGTCCGATTCGGTCTTGCCGGCCTGTTCCAGCTCGATCGGCAGGGCGACTTCGTAGAGCAGTGAAAAGCGCATTGCGGTATCCTCTCGTGTTGCGGCTTGTGCCGCCTTTGGACCAAGCTTTACATCGCTGCGCGCTGCCGTCAAACGAGCACTTGCTTGGGCGGCGCGAAAGCGCTCGAAAAAGCCTGCCGGGAAGCGTAGTGTCGCCGAAAACGCGCTTGGGAGAGAATGAGTGGAATACGACCTGATCGTACGCAACGGCTATGTTGTCGACGGAACCGGCCTGCCGCGTCGCCGCGTCGATGTCGCGGTGAAGGACGGCAGGATCGCGCGGATCGCGCGGATGGACGATGCGAGCGCGAAGGAGGAAATCGACGCGAAGGGCCGCATTGTCGCGCCCGGGATAGTCGACGCCCACACCCATTACGACCCGCAGATCACCTTCGATCCCTATGCGACGATGAGTTGCTATCACGGCGTCACCACCGTGCTCGCCGGCAATTGCGGCTTTTCGGCAGCACCGGTGAAGGAAGAGGACCGCGAATTCATCCAGGGCGTCTTCGCCAAGGTCGAGGACATGGATCCGATAGCGCTATCCGGCGTCGCCTGGGAGGAGTACGAGACCTTCGAGGAATTCCTGAACCACATCCGCGCCGATCTCGGCATCAATTTCGCCTGCTATGTCGGCCATTCCAATGTCCGGCGCTGGGTGATGGGCGAGGCCTGCAACCAGCGAGAGGCAACACCGGAAGAAATCGCCGAAATGGCGGCCATCGTCGAGGAAGCCGTGCGCGCGGGCGCGGCTGGCTTTTCCTCCTCCTCGCTCGGCACGCAGAATGACATCTGGGGCCGTCCGGTGCCTTCGCGCTTTGCGAGCCACGAGGAAATCCTCGCGCTCGCCGAAGCCGCGGGCCGCGCCGGGACCGGCACGATCTGCTACCTGCCCGCTGCTACCGTCTCCGGCATGAAGGACGAGGACAACGAGTTCATCACCGAGATCGGCCGGCGCTCGGGGCTGCCGGTGATCATCCAGGGGCTGGGGGCTGCCAGCAAGGTCGATGTGCCCGGCGACGCCTGGGACGCAGCGGTCGTCGCGCTCGACAAGGCGACAGCGGAAGGCGCGCCATTCTATTCGATGCTGGTCGCAAGGCCGTTCGACCGGGCGGTACGTTTCGATGCCACCAACAAGCACTGGCAGGCGGTCGCGACCTGGGACGCGATGACGAAGATGTCGCTGGAGGAACGCCGCGCGCTGCTGAAGGACCCCAAGGCGCGCGAGGAGATGCGCTACGCGGTCGAGAACCAGAACACCGATCCCTCCAAGGGCAACATCCTGCCCGCGCCGAAGTGGCATGTGGTCTTCGTCCAGGATTCGCCGACGCTTTCCTGGGATGAGCACCAGGGCCGTTCGATTGCCGAGCTCGCCGAGGCCCAGGGCGTCGCGCCGGGCGATTTCGCGCTCGACCTTGCGCTCGCCGACGATTTCGAAACGAACCTCCGCTGGCGGATGGACGGGCCGGAATGGTCCAACGCCGTGATCAAGTCGCAGACCGATCCGCGCATGCTGATCGGCACCTCGGACGGCGGCGCCCATCTCGCCAAGGACGACCAGTCGGACTGGAGCTCCTACTTCCTCGCCACCTGGGTGCGCGAAAGGAAGGTCTGGTCGCTGGAGGATGGCGTGCGCCAGATCACCCAGATGCCGGCTGCGGTGCTCGGCTTCCATGACCGGGGGACTTTGCAGGTCGGCAAATGGGCTGACATGATGATCTTCGACGCCGACGAGATCGGGCCGCTGAGGAAGGAATTCGTCCACGATCTGCCGGGCGGAGTCGGGCGTTACAAGGCCTATGGCAAGGGCGTCTACGCCACCATCGTCAACGGCGAGCCGATCGTGCTCGACGGCGAGCTCACCGGCCGCAAGCCCGGCCATGTGGTGACGCCGTGCTGAGGAAAGCTCTGCGCATGCGCGTCACTCCGCTCACCGGCACAATCGGCGCCGATGTCCACGGGCTGGACATGTCGCAGCCGCTCGATGCCGAAGCCCATGAAGCGGTCCACAAGGCGCTGCTCACCCACCAGGTGCTGTTCTTTCGCGAGCAGAAGCTGCTCACCGTCGAGCGGCACAAGGCGCTGGCCGCGAGTTTCGGCGAACTGGAGATCGCGCCTTTCCTCCACGACACTACCGACCCGACGGTGATGCTGCTCGACCAGACCAATCCTTCGGGCAGCCAGGCGGCGAATTTCCATGCCGACAACACCTTCCGCCCGCATCCGCCGATGGGCGCCTTCCTGCAGGCGCACAAGCTACCCGGCGCCGGCGGGGATACCTGTTTCGCCTCGATGACAGCGGCCTACGACGCGCTGTCCGACCGGATGAAGGCCTATCTCGACGGTCTCGAGGCATGGCACTCGCTGGCGCAGATGGCGGCGCGCCTCGCCAGCCACGGCCTCACCAGCCTGCACACTACCGAGGAGTTTCCGCCCCGCAAACACCCGGTCATCGCCACCCATCCCGAGACCGGCCGCAAGCTCCTTAACGTCAATTACAACTGGACCACCGAGATCGACGGACTGCCCGCAGCCGAGAGCCGCATGGTGCTCACCTTCCTCTACGACCACATCAAGAGCCCTGAATTCCAGGTGCGGATGCACTGGAACGCGGGCGACATCGCCTTCTGGGACAACCGCGCGGTGCAGCACTACGCGGTGCCGGACTGGACCGGGCGCAGGGTGATGCAGCGTGTAGCGATCGCGGGGGTGGTTGCATGAGCGCCCGCGACGTCCTGATCGGCATCGATGTCGGCGGCACCTTCACCGATGCGGTGCTGATCGACGGGCCGGACCATTACCGCGCCAAGTCGCCTTCCACCTATCCCGATATCGGGCGCGGGGTGCTGGCGGCTTGCGAGCTGGCGGCGCAGTCCGCCGGACTGGAACTCGCCGACATATTGCCGCGCGTGAAGAAATTCGGGCTCGGCACCACGGCGGTGACCAACGCCATCGCCACGCGGCGGGGCCTGCGAGTCGGGCTCGTCACCACCAGGGGCTTCGAGGAAACGCTGCGGCTGGCGCGCGGGCGCACGCAGGAACGCGATGGCTGGCTGGAGCCGGTCGACGCGTTGGTGCTGCCTGAATGCATTCGTGGCATCGATGAACGTATCGACCGCAATGGCACGGTGCTGAAGCCGCTCGATCCGGCTGCGGTGATCGAGGCCGGGCGCTATCTGGCAAACGAGGCAAAGGTCGAGAGCATCGCCGTCTCCTTCCTGTGGTCCTTCCTCAATCCCGCGCATGAGGCCGAGGCGGTGCGGCTGCTGCGCGAGAGCCTGCCGGACATGCCCGTCACTTGCGGCATCGAGCTCAGGCCCGTGATCCGGGAATACGAGCGCACCACGCTCGCCGTGCTCAACGCCTATGCCAAGGGTGCCTATGCCGGCGTCGACGACCTTGCCGAGACGCTGCGCGCGCAGGGCCTCACAGCGCCCGTGCTGCTGTGCCATTCGGGCGGCGGGGCGATCTCGATCGAGCAGGCACGCGAGCAGCCGGTGTGGCTGGCGGCGTCCGGCCCGGCGGCGGGCGTCGCGGCCGCCGCGCGGCTGGCGAGTGGTGTCGGCGAGGGCAAGGTGCTCACCAGCGACCTTGGCGGCACCAGCTTCGATGTCGCCCATATCGCCGGCGGCGCGCCCGCGCGCACCCAGCGCGGCGACCTGATGGGCTTCTACACGGCGCTCCCGCGCGTCGATGTCGAGTCTGTGGGCGCGGGTGGCGGCTCGCTGACCTGGACCGACGAGCGCGCCATGCTGCGTGTCGGTCCGCATTCGGCGGGATCGCAGCCGGGGCCGGTGTGCTACGGGCGGGGCGGCACCCAGGCGGCGCTGACCGATGCGTTGCTGGTGCTCGGCTATATAGATCCGGCGCGCTTTCTCGGCGGGACGATGGAGCTCGACCGCGAGGCGGCGCTGGCGGCATTTGCAGAGCTGGGCGAGGAACTGGGGCTCGATGCGATTGAGGCAGCATGGGGCGTGCGCGAGATTGCGGTGGCCGAAATGACCAAGGCGCTCAGGGCGCGGCTGTCCTCCCATGCGCTGGCGGCGTCCGAACACAGCCTCGTCAGCTACGGCGGCTGCGGCGCGCTGTTTGCCGCCGAGCTTGCCCAGCTGGTCGGGCTCACGCGTGTCATCATCCCCGAGCTGGCCTCGGTGCTGTCGGCCTATGGTGCGGCAACGATGGACATCCGCCGCGAACGGCTCACCACCCTGCTGCTGAAACTGCCGGGCGATGCCGATATCATCGACAAGACCTTTGCCGAGATGCGCGAAGCGGTCTGGCAGGACCTCGCCGCCGATGGCGTCCCCGAAAAGGACCGCGTCGTGCGCTTCGAGGCCGACATGCGCTTCTTCCTGCAGCGCTGGGAACTCACCATTCCGCTGCCGGACGATCCGGCGATGGGCGACGGCGGGGCGGAGGCCGGGAAGCTGTTCCGCGAGGAATATCTGCGCCGCTTTGGTGCGGCCTCGACTACCACCTCGGGCATCGTCGAACTCGTCGGCATCCGCGCGGTGGGCATCGGCAAGATGGCGCAGGCCGAAGATGCGCCCGTAACTGGCGACGCAAGCGACACGCGCGATGCCACACCCGCAGGCACCCGCCCGGTCAGCCTCAAGCGCGGCATGGCTCCCGAGCCGGTGTCGGTATACGACGAGGATGCGCTCGATCCAGGCGAGCGCATCACTGGCCCGGCGCTGGTCGATTCCCCGGATACGACCATCTGGATTCCGGGAGGCATGACCGCGCGGATGGACGCGCGGCGCAATCTATCGGTGGAGGCAGGCCGATGAATGTCCAGACCAACATGACCGACGATCCCATCGTTCCCGAGCTGCTGCGCTCTCGCCTCGAAGCGATCGGCCAGGAAGCGGGCGATGCCGTCCAGCAGACAGCGATCAGCCCGATCGTCACCGAGAGCAAGGATTACTCGGTCACCATCCTCGACGCCGACGGTTCGATCATCTCGGCCTCCGGGCTGATCGACCTGCATTACGGCGCGGTGATGCATGCGGTGCGCTCGACCATCGAACAGCATGGCGACAGCATTGCCGACGGGGACGTGTTCCTCGCCAACGATCCGCATTCGGGCGGCGGGTTGCACCCGCAGGACGTGGTCATCCAGCGCCCAGTGTTCGTTGACGGCAGGCGCGTCGCCTGGGTCGCGCTCGCTGCCCACATGATGGACATGGGCGGCATGGTTCCCGGCTCCTCGGCGGTCAAGGCGACCGAATGCTACCAGGAGGCGCTGCGCCTGCCGCCGGTGAGGATCGTGCGGCAGGGCGAGGAATGCGACGACATCTGGAACATCTTCCGCATCAATGTCCGCAGCTCCGACCTCATCGAAATGGACATGCGCAGCCTCGTCATCGGCAGCGGGGTCGCCGAACGCAAGATCGTCGAACTGGTCCGCGACATGGGGCTGGCGGAGTTCCGCACCGCCTGCAACACCCTGCTCGCCGGGGTCGAACGCGTGCTGCGCGAGCGCATTTCCGAGCTCGAGGATGGGCACTATTTCTCCGCCGCCTGGATCGAGTGGAACAACGACGTCATGCGCATGCCCTGCAACATGGAAGTGCGCGGCGACCGGGTGATCTTCGACCTCACGCAAGCGCCCGCGCAGATCCCCTTCTTCATCAATTCCAAGGAATACATCATCCGCGCCCAGATCGCGCCGCGCCTCAGGCAGATGCTGGCGCCGGGCCTGCCGTTCAACCAGCCGGTGCTCGATATCGTCGAAATCGTCAGCGAGCCCGGCAGCATCGTCAACTGCATCTCGCCCGCGCCGATCGGGGCGGCGCATATGGACGGGGCGATGGCTGTCTACAGTGCGGCCGGCCAGTGCATGCAGCTCGCGCTCCACGCCTCGCCGCGCGCGGCCGAGCGCCATCGCCAGCTGGCTCCATCGCTCAACGCCTATGGCACCGGACGCTGGACCTATCTCGACCATTTCGGCGTGCGCCGGGTCTATACGCTGATCGACGGGGCCTTCTCCGGCAGCCCGGCGGCATCCGACCGCGACGGGCTCGACATCAAGTCGAGCCAGGTCAACATCGGCAACCAGCTCGAATTCGCCGACGCAGAGGTGCTCGAATCCTCCTATCCGCTGCTGTTCCTTGAACGCCGCACCACCACGGGTTTTCACGGCTATGGCAAACACCGCAGCGGCGCGGGCTGCCAGGAAAGCTTCCAGGCGCATGAGACCGACACGCTGGTCGGCAACATGACCGGAACGCGCGCATGGTTCCCGACGGGCGGTGCTGCGGGCGGCTATCCGGGTGCTACCATGCGCTATTTCCTGACGAGGGCGGATGGCGAGACCGAACCGGTCGGTATCCACCAGACCGGCGTCGCGCTGACGCCGGGCGACACCTTCGAGATGTTCTGTGCGTCCGGCGGCGGCTTCGGCGATCCGCTGGACCGCGATCCGAAAGCGCTGGCGAGGGACTTGCATGAGAACCGCGTCGATCCTGATGTGCTGCGCGGCATCTACGGCGCAGTGCTGACGGAAGGCGGCGAGGTCGACGAAGCGGCGACCGAAGCGCGCCGCGAGGAGCTGCGCGCCGAACGCCTGCGCGAGGCACGGCCTGCCGCCCATTCCGTCACCGGTGCCGAAGTGGACGGGGACAGCGAAGCGCTGCCGCTCTATCCCGGCATCGTCCAGCGCGGCAATCTCGCCATCGCCGAAGCATCGGGCGCGGTGCTGGCGGTGGCGCCGGGCAACTGGCTCGACGGCTGCCCGGTGATCGACACCCATGTCGATGACCGCGCCGGCGGCACCATCACCCGCTCGCACCTCGATCCCGCGACCGGAAGGCTGCTGTTCGTCGACGTGCTGCGCCTCCAGGACGGCCCCAGCATGGACATCGCGCCGCTGAGGTGGAGCCAGGCGGGGCATAACCGGCCTCCGGTCAGCTAGCCGCCTTGCGCCGCTTAAGCCATTTCCACATCTCGCGCTGCGAGTAGATCTCTGCTTCCCAGAAGCTGTCGAAGCCCGGCTCGCCGTGGACGCCGGTGGCGGGAAACTCGCCCTTCTGCGGGTGGTAGTAGGTGCCGAAGATCACGTCCCACATCGGAAACATGAAGGCGAAGTTCTTGTCGATGTGCTGCGGTTCCAGGCTGTGGTGGATGCGGTGGTTCTGCGGGCCGCACCAGAAACGCGCGAACCAGCCGGTGTGCAGCCGGACGTTCATGTGGCTCAATGTCAGCAGGTTGTTGAGCACGGCAGCAGCGATCGCGGCGGCCAGCCCGGCGTGCCATTGCTCCAGCGGGTCGACCTTGAACAGCACGATCATCGGTGCAGTGATGAAAAACGAATTCAGCACCGCTTCCATCCAGTTCTGCCGCGCGGTGCTGATCGCTTCCAGCTCGGTATCGGTGTGGTGCATCTTGTGATGCTGCCACAGGAACTTGTTCACATGAGTCCAGCGGTGGTACCAGTAGAAGAAGAAGTCGCCGATCACCGAGGCCAGCCACAAGGCGGCGATCAGCAGCACGATGCTGCGGCCATCGTCGAGGCGAAGGTCGAAGATACCCAGCTCGAAACCGAAGTTGCGCGCGATGGCGGCGACGGACAGGAATGTCGCAACCGGCATCGCCATGCGCATGAACGAAAAGAAGGTGTTGACCTGGAAGTGCAGCAGCCACTGCTGCCACGACTTGCGCGGACCGGCTGCCGGCAGCAGCCGCTCGATGCCCGACTGCAGCAGAACAGAGGTAATCGGGAAGGTTGCCGAAACCAGCGCGATCCATTTGGCTTGGTCGGGCGCACTGAGCACTAGCCCGCCAATCACGAGAAGGAGGAGAAGCGCCAGCGCCAGCGCCGTGCCGCCCAGCGTGGCCGGTCTCACTTCGGCCTGGAATACCTCTGCGGCCTGACTCATGCGCTTGCATCCTCCAATGCACCGGCGAACGCAAAGCCGCGATAACCGTCCCGTGCGATCTCGTCGCAGCGTTCGGCGTAATTCGACAGCCCTCCCATATACGGCAGGAAGATGCGCGGCTTTCCGGGGACATTGGCGCCCATGTACCAGGAGTCGGCCTTGAGAAAGAGCGAGTGCGATGCGGCCTGGGCGACTTCTCCGCCCCAGTTGTCCTGCGCCTCACGAGTTGCCTCGATGCGGGTGTGGCCGTGATTTTCCATGTATTCGAGGCAGTCTGCGATCCAGTCGATATGCTGCTCGATCGAAGGGATCATGTTGGTCAGCACCGATGGCGAGCCGGGGCCGGTGACAGTGAAGAGGTTGGGGAAGCCTGCGACCATCAGCCCGAGGCAGGTCTGCGGGCCATCGGCCCACTCCTCGTCCAGCCGGATGCCGCCTGTGCCTGTCACGTTCATCCTCAGCAGCGGGCCGGTCACCGCGTCGAAGCCGGTGGCGAGCACGAGTATGTCTATGGGGTGGGACACGCCGCCTGCCTCCACAGAGTCCGCCGTGATCCGCTCGATCGGAGTGGCCTTGATGTCGACAAGGGAGACATTGGCCCGGTTGAAGGTCGCGAAATAATCGGTGTCGAGGCACAGCCGCTTCGAGGCGAAAGGGTGGTCGGTGGGGCACAGCCTATCGGCGGTTTCGGGGTCGTCAACGATTTCCCGGATCTTGGAGTGCACGAATTCGGAGACTAGCCGGTTGGACTCGGGATTGATCGTCAGGTCGATGTAGCTGCCGGTGAAGCCGGTGCCGCCCGATTCCCACAGCGCGTTCCAGATCGCCTCGCGCTCCTCAGGTGTCGCGTCAAGCGCCGAGCGGCCCGGCGTCCAGATGTCCGGTAGTTCCTCGGGCATGGCGACATGATAGCCGGCAGGCGTGTGCTTGTTGCTCCGGGCATAGGCGGGATAGTCGGGCCCGATCAGTGCGCGCTTCGGCTCGGGAACCGGTCCGTTCTTTGCCGGCAGGCTGAAATTGGGCGTGCGCTGGAACACGGTGAGGTGACCGGCTTGCTCCGCAACGATGGGGATCGCCTGGATGCCGGACGAGCCGGTGCCGATGAAACCGACGCGCTTGCCGGACAGTTCGACGCCTTCATGCGGCCAGGCCGAGGTATAATGGACCGGGCCGGCGAAGCTCTCGATGCGGGGAATGTCGGGCAGGATCGGGGCGGAGAGGCATCCGCTCGCAGCGACAATGAAGCAGGCTGAGACGCGTTTTCCCGTGTCCGTCTCCACCG
>CAYPFE010000044.1:0-11695 GCA_964409895.1 uncultured Novosphingobium sp. | reverse complement strand
CGGTGATGAACCTGCCCTGCCAGACGACCTCGTCCGGCGCGTCGTCCTCATCGCTCATACCTCGATCAGCCTGTCGGGCAGTTCGTTGACGTCGTCCCCGGCGCGGGGGAAGTGCTCCGCCAGTACTGCACCGACACGTTCGACCGCGGCGATCATCGCATCGGCGGTGCGCCCCTGCTTCAGCTCCGTGAGCATCGCCGCCATCGCATCGCCCCAGACGCTGGAATCGACCCTTGAGGCGATCGACTCGTCGGCGACGATCTCTGCCCGGTGCTCGCGCATCGAGAGGTAGATGAGAATGCCGGTGCGGCCATGCGTCCGCCGCTCCGCGCCGATGCGAAAGGCACGTACCGCCCGGTCATGGACGCGCGCCGAGCGGATCTGTGGCGGAATGAGCAAAAACTTGAGCGGCTGCCACAGCTGGATCAGCATCACGCCGGCGAATTTCAGAAGTACCACCGTGGCTGCGACGGTGAAGATGTCGCGTGGCGTCCATTCGTGGATCCATCCGCCGATCAGCCGTTCACAGAGGCCGAGATAGAAATCCGGCGCAATGGCCAGCGCCAGCAGTGCGAGGAAACTTGCAGCGGCAGACCAGGCGAGCGCAACATCGGTATAGCCGTCTGAACGGTCTGCGAGGATGGTGACGATTTCGCCAGCGGACTGCTCTTCAGCCTGCGAGACAGCAGACGAGACGCGCCTGCGATCGTCCTCGGATAGATAGGTTGTGTTCGCCATATTTGCCTCCTACCAGCTGCCGCTCGCGCCACCGCCGCCAAAACTGCCGCCACCGCCTGAAAAACTGCGGCTGCTTGAGAAGCTGCTGCCGCTCGAATAGCTGCGGCTCGAAAAGCCGCTGCTGCTGCTGGATGACCAGGTTCTCCCGCTCCCGCTGTGCCAGGAGTAGTCCCAGCCGAATTTCCTGGCGATGAAGGGCCAGAAGATGAGCAGCAGGATCGCGATCAGGATCAGCCCAAGGATCCACCCGATCCCGCTTGAAGAAGATTTTCTCACACCTGCATATTTGAGCCGGGCTGCCTCTGCCGGGGTCAGCTTCACAACCTGCGCGATGGCGTCGACCCCGGCCTCGATGCCGCCGGGCATGTCATCATCCTTGAAGCGCGGCACGATGTCGTTGTCGATGATCTGCCAGGAAAGTCCGTCTGTCAGCTGGGGTTCGAGGCCGTAACCCACCTCGATCCGCACCTTGCGTTCGTTGGGCGCGACAATCAGCAATGCGCCGTCATCGCGTTCCTTGCTGCCGATGCCCCACTCCCGGCCCAGCCGGTAGCCATAATCCGCGATATCGTATCCCTGCAGGTCGGGGATCGTCGCGACCACGACCTGGCGCAGCGATTGCGTTTCTATCGCTTCCAGCTTTTCGGTGAGCCGGGCTTCGACGTCGTCGGGAATGATTCCCGCAGCATCGGTGACGCGGCCTGTGAGTTCGGGGAAGGTCTGGGCAAAGACCGGAACGTGCAGCGAGCAAAGGGCTATGGCCAGCGACAACGCCGTGGTGAGACGAATGACCGAGATCCTGTGCATATGGATGAGCGCGACCATGGACTTTCCTACCAGCTGCCGCTCGATCCGCCGCCGCCGAAGCTCCCGCCGCCGCCCGAAAAACCGCCGCCCGACGAGCCGCCGCTGCCGCTGCCCCGAGGCATATTGTCGAGAAAGTCCCAGATGAAGGCGCGCCCTACCTTGCTGGGATATCGGCGGCGTTTGTAGACGGTCCGGATGAACGGAATCACGAACAGGAACAGGATGATCATTCCGAAGAAGGGCACCTCGGGTGGTATGGCCGGCCGGTAGTAGTCGCTGGTTCCGGCATCCTGCGCGATCTGCTGCGCCTGATCGGGCGGCAGGCCGAGCTGGGTGACGATCGCATCGGCTCCGGCTTCGATTCCGCCAGGCATGTCGCCTGCCTTGAAGCGCGGGACGATGTCGTTGTTGATGATCTGCCAGGATAGCCCGTCGGTCAGCACCGGTTCGAGCCCGTAGCCGACCTCGATCCGAACCTTGCGCTCGTTGGGCGCGACGATCAGCAGCACGCCGTCGTTGCGTTCCTTGTCGCCGATGCCCCATTCGCGACCGAGCCGGTAGCCATAATCGGCGATGTCGTAGCCCTGCAGGTCGGGGATGGTGGCGACGACGAACTGCGGACCGGATTGCTGCTCGAGCGCCGCCAGCTTTTGTGTCAGCCGCGCTTCAAGGTCGTCGGGAATGATCCCGGCGGCATCGGTCACGCGGCCGGTAGGCGCCGGGAAGGTCTGGGCCGACACTGCGAGGGGCAGTGCCGCAAGCAGCAATGTCGCCAGCCCGATCAGGCACGCTGGGACAAGGCGCATCGGACCGGCGAGCCTACTGGCTCGGGCCCATATCGAGAACCGGTGCGGTCTCGGCGCCCGGAGTGACGGCTTCGAACGGTGTCATCGGTTCGAGGCCGCGGATCATGGCGCCGATCATCTCGGGGAAGGTGCGCACCCGCGTGTTATAGTCGCGCACCGCCTCGTTGTAGTCCTTGATCGCGATGTTGATCCGGTTTTCGCTGCCTTCCACCTGGCTTTGCAGCATCTGGTAGTTGGTGATCGATTTCAGCTCGGGGTAGCGTTCGAAATTGGCGAGCAAGCGCCCGAGGCCCGCTCCGAGCTGGCCCTGAGCCTCGGCGAACTGCTTCATTTTTGCCGGATTGTTGAGATCGTCCGTGGTAATCTGGATGCTTGTCGCCTTGGCGCGCGCCTCGATGACTTCGGTCAGGATGGAGCGCTCCTGTTCAGCCGCTCCCTTGGCGATATTCGCGAGATTCGGAAGCAGCTGCGCGCGCCGGTCATAGGCGTTCTGTACGTCGGCCCACTTGGCCTTGGCATTCTCTTCCGCCGTCGGCACGGAGTTGATGCCGCAGGCGGACAGCGAGAGGGCGGCGAAGGCGGCGAGCAGGAAACGGGAAAGGGCGGTCATGCGGTTTTCCTTGGAACAGCGGATCGGCGGAATGTAGCGAGGCGCCGCACTTGTGCAAGGATTGAAGGGCGGGTCTTTTCAACAGCTTCGCCTTGGCGCATGATCCCGCATCGCCCGGTTGGCCGGCAAGGGAGGGATGCAGATGCTTTCGGAATTCAAGCAGTTCGTTGCACGCGGCAATGTCATGGACCTGGCCGTTGCGGTGATCATCGGCGGGGCCTTCGGCACCATCGTCACCTCGCTGACGGGTGAAGTCATCATGCCGTTGGTCGGCTGGATTTTCGGGGGAGCGGACTTCACCAATCAATTCGTGCTGTTGAGCGTGCCGGCGGGATATGAGGGCTCGATGACCGACTATGCGGCCCTCAAGGAAGCCGGCGCGGCGATGATCGGCTACGGCGCGTTCCTGACGGCGGTGATCAACTTCCTGATCCTTGCCTTCATCATCTTCCTCTTGGTGCGTTATGCGCAGCGGGCGATGGCGGAATTCGACAAGCCCGAAGAGGAAGCGGCACCCGAAGGCCCGACCGAGATCGACCTGCTGACCGAGATCAGGGACGAGCTGAAAAGGCGGGCGTGATTCTACCCTGTCACCGCTCACTTCACATTAATCCGCGCATCGCTATATAGGGCGTGCCGGTTTCGGCCGGATATGGCGATAAATTGCGGTGTGCAATAGGCACAGCGGACCCGGGGGCAGTACCCGGCGGCTCCACCACAAACCTCGGTTGTCCGGGGGTTATGACGGGGCCGAACCAGGATCGACGTGTGTTGAAAAGCATTGTTTTCGCCCGGGCTGAGTAACCCGTTAAAGGCTCAAAACTCATAAGTGCCAACGATAACGAAGCACTTGCTCTCGCGGCGTAATTCTAGGGGCTAGCGCCCTGAAGTTACAAAGTTAGAACGCGGTTGGACCCACCGGGCAACAGAAGCGGATTCCGGGGCTCCGGGGAGTAGCTAGCAACAGAAACTCCCCACCTTCACGACATTCAGCGGAAATGGTCTGCGAGCGCGATGGAATCCTCCTCGCGCCTTTCGCGTTCGTACTTCAGGCAGTCGAGGATTTTCGCGCCGGCCATGAACACCGCGCCGGTGCAGGCGAAGAACAGCAGCTTGCCGCCCCAGCCGGGGAACTGCGTCAGGTAGGCCGCGCCGCGGCTGGTTGCGCCCAGCGCCAGAGCGTAAATGATGAGAAACGCCTCGAAGCGAGTCTTGATAACGAAAAGGCGGCCGATTTTCCCAAACATTCCCGATAATCCCATTAACATCTATCAGTGCAACCATCGTGCCAATGGCGGATTGCCGGGCGCTTCGCTGGTTAACGCGGCTTCAGCTGTAAACCGGATCGACAGGGGATGGTAGCGCGTTAACCAATGCTCCGGTGCTGTTGCCTTGTTGCAAGGCTTGAGCCATAGGGCTCGCGTTCCTCCCCGGGGCCATTTTTCATCAACCGCCGCCGCGTCAATCGCGCGTGCGGCGCAATTGTTACGAGGCACGAATGACTGACAGGGTTGACCGCTCCGGATTGCAGGTCGATGCGCAGCTGGCGCAATTCATCGAGGGCGAGGTTCTAAGCCCTATAGGGCAGGAGGCGGGCGCCTTCTGGCGGGGTTTTGCGGCACTGCTGGATACATTCGTGCCCCGCAACCGCGCCCTGCTGGCCAAGCGCGATGCGCTGCAGGAACAGATCGACGCCTGGCATCAGGCGCGTGCGGGCAAGCCGCTCGATCAGGACGAATACCAGGCCTTCCTGCGCGAGATCGGCTACCTCGTGCCCGAGCCGGGCGACTTCAGCGTCGGTACGCAGAATGTCGATGCAGAAATCGCCACCATGGCCGGTCCGCAGCTGGTGGTGCCGGTGCTCAATGCGCGCTTCCTGCTCAACGCCGCCAATGCTCGCTGGGGCAGCCTCTACGACGCCTATTACGGCACGGATGCGCTGGATGCGCCGCCGGCCCGGCCGGGCGGCTATGACGAGGAGCGCGGCGCGGCAGTGATTGCAGAGGCGCGCCGCTTCCTCGACCGAGCGGTGCCGCTGGCTTCCGGAAGCTGGGCCGACTGGAGCGGGGAGGGCGATCCGCCGCTTGCCGATGCTACTCATCTCGTCGCGCGCAGGGACGGCGGGCTGCTGCTGCGCAACAACGGCCTCCACATCGAGCTGGTGCTCGACCGTTCGCACCCCGTCGGCGCCACCGACAAGGCCGGCATCGCCGATATCGTGCTGGAAGCCGCGATCACGACCATCGCCGACCTCGAGGACTCCCTCGCCGCCGTCGATGCCGAGGACAAGATTCTCGCCTACAGCAACTGGCTAGGCGTGATCCGGGGCGATCTCGAGGACAGCTTCGAGAAGGGCGGGCGGATGATGACCCGCAAGCTCGAAGGCGATCGCGAATGGACGGCGCTCGACGGTTCAGAGCTGGTCCTGCCTGGCCGCAGTACGCTGTTCGTCCGCAACGTCGGCCATCTGATGACCAATCCGGCGATCCTGCTCGGCGATGGCAGCGAGATTCCCGAAGGCATCATGGACGCGGTTATCACCTCGGCGATCAGCACGCAGGACGTGAAGGGACTCAACCGGCATCGCAATTCGCGCACCGGCAGCATCTATATCGTCAAGCCGAAGATGCATGGGCCGGAGGAATGCGCCTTCACCAACGAGCTGTTCGACGCGGTCGAAGACCTGCTCGGCCTGCCGCGCCACACCGTCAAGGTCGGCGTGATGGACGAGGAACGGCGCACCAGCGCCAATCTCGGCGCCTGCATCGAGGCGGTTAAAAACCGCATCGTCTTCATCAACACCGGCTTCCTCGATCGCACCGGCGACGAGATCCACACCTCGATGCGCGCAGGCGCAATGATCCGCAAAGGCGCGATGAAGGGCACCGACTGGATCCAGTGCTACGAGAAGCGCAACGTCGCCATCGGGCTGAAGCACGGGCTTTCGGGCCGTGCGCAGATCGGCAAAGGCATGTGGGCAGCACCCGACCGGATGGGCGCGATGATGGCGGAGAAGACCAGCCATCCCAAGGCCGGCGCCAACACCGCCTGGGTGCCGTCGCCTACCGCCGCCACGCTGCACGCGATGCATTATCACGCCATCGACGTGTTCGCGGTCCAGAAGACGCTTGCCGGCGAGCCGGTGCCGCCGCTTTCGACCCTGCTGAGCGTGCCGCTGGCGGACGGGATCAACTGGTCCGACGAGGAAGTGCGCGAGGAGCTCGACAACAACGCGCAAGGGTTGCTCGGTTATGTCGTGCGCTGGATCGACCAGGGCGTCGGCTGTTCCAAGGTGCCCGACATCACCGACGTCGGCCTGATGGAAGACCGCGCGACGCTGCGCATCTCCAGCCAGCACATGGCGAACTGGCTGCTGCACGGCGTCTGCACGAAGGATCAGGTGATGGAGGCGCTCCACCGCATGGCCGCCAAGGTCGACGCGCAGAATGCCGGCGATCCGCTCTACGAGCCAATGGCGGGCAACTGGGACACCAGCCTCGCTTTCCAGGCTGCCTGCGATCTCGTGTTCAAGGGCGTCGAACAGCCCAACGGCTATACCGAGCCGCTCCTCCACGCCTGGCGACAGAAGAAGAAGGCGCTCGCCTGAGCCGCTTTCTTGCTTGACGCCACCCTAAGGATTGCCGGTTATGTTCACCCCCTCGAACTGGGGGGTGACCGGGCGTTATCGCACGAAAGGCCACGGGTTGAACCGCGCACCAAGGCGCTGATCAAGGCTCGAATCCGCGATGCCGGTGACGAGCGCGATGTCTGCATTCTCGACGTCTCGACGCGCGGGCTGCTGGCGACGACGGCGACGCCGCCTCCGCGAGGCGAATTCGTCGAGCTGATGGTCGGAAGGCACAAGCTCGTCGGCCATGTCAAATGGGCGGGGGACAGGCGATTCGGGCTCGTCCTGCGCGAACGTATCAGCGTCGCCGGGCTGGTCGCCGGTGACACCCGATCGATCATACTGGCAAGATCGCAGTCCGCACGGAAGCGCAACGGTTCGCTGGTCGAAGCCTTCGCTGACAACTGGCGCAACCTTGGCGGCGCGTTGCAGCTTGCCGTGATGGTAGCCATCGGCGCAGCCGGGGCCTGGTTGCTGGCCGGCTATGCGAGCAACGGCTTGAGTTCCCTGCAGGACGCCAAGCTGGCGATGACGCGGCAGAAGATGTCCTAGGGCGAAGTTAGGCTTCGGGCGATAGCCACGAATTCTCCGATATCGAGGGTTTCCGCACGCCTTTGCGGATCGATTTCCAATGCATCGAGTGCATCCAGTGCCCCAGGCAGGGATTTGAGGCTTTGCCTGAGCATTTTGCGGCGCTGGCCGAAGGCGGCCTGCGTAACTCGCTCCAGCACTTGGGTTGAAACACCTTCGGGCATCGCGTCCGGCGTCACATGGACGATCGCTGACATGACTTTTGGTGGCGGGGTGAAGGCGCTTCGGTGGACTTTCAGCGTCAGTTTGGCCGACGCGCGCCACTGAGCCAGCACGGCGAGCCGGCCGTAAGCCGATGTGCCGGGCGCGGCGGTGATGCGCTCTGCGACCTCGCGCTGGAACATCAGCGTCAGCGAGGTCCATTGCGGGGGCCAGCTCTCGCCAGAAAGCCAGCGGGTGAACAGCGCGGTGCCTGCGTTGTAGGGCAGGTTGGCGATGATGTGGAACGGCCCTTCGATGCCGTGAGCGAGTTTCAACGCGTCGCCTGAGATCACGCGCAGCCTGCCGGGATAGGCCTCGCCGAGTTCGGTGAGCGCGGGCAGGCAGCGGCTGTCCATCTCGATCGCGGTAACTTCGGCTCCGGCGCGCAGCAGTGCCCGGGTTAGACCGCCGGGGCCGGGCCCCACTTCGAGCACCTGCCTGCCCGCAAGATCGCCCGGGATCGCGGCGATGCGGTCCAGCAGCTGTTCGTCGAGCAGGAAGTTCTGGCCAAGCGCCTTGCTCGCCGAAAGGCCGTGCCGCGCGATCACTTCGCGCAGGGGGGGCAAGGTCACGATTGCATCCGGCGCGCAGCGCATTCGCCTGCCATGCGGATCGCAGCGATCATCGCTCCGGGATTGGCAATGCCCTTTCCTGCGATTCCGAAGGCGGTGCCATGATCGGGCGAAGTGCGGATGATCGGCAGGCCCAGCGTGACATTGACGCCTTCGTCGAAATGCAGCGCCTTGATCGGGATCAGCGCCTGGTCGTGATACATGCACAATGCCGCGTCATAGCGCTCCCTCTCATGCGGCGCGAACAGCGCGTCTGCGGGATGCGGGCCGCTGGCCTCGATGCCCTCGTCGCGCAGCCGGGCAATGGCAGGTGCGATGATTGCCTGCTCCTCTGTGCCGAACAACCCGTCCTCTCCGGCATGGGGATTGAGTGCTGCGAATGCGAGGCGCGGGTTCTCGATGCCGAAGTCGCGCTTCAAGGCTCGGACCACGATCCGAGCCCGGCTCTCGATCAGTGCGGACGTGATCGCCGAGGGCACCCCGGCTAGGCCGATGTGAACCGTCAGCGGAACCGTGCGCAACGAAGGCCCGGCCAGCATCATCACCGCATTGTCGGGTGCGATGCCGCATGCCTCGGCGAGATATTCGGTCTGACCCGGATGGGAGAAGCCGATCTCCGCAAGCTGCGCCTTGGCTACGGGTGCAGTGACGAGGCCGCCAGCCTGCCTGTCGCGAGCCAGCGCGGCCGCCCATTTTAGCGAATCGAATGCAATGCGCGCTCCCTCACTGTCGGGCTCTCCCGGACGCCATGCGCAGCCGGGCTCTCCCAGCACAGGCAATCCGCTGGAGAAGGCATCGCAGGCGTTCTCGGGCCGTTCGATCGCGACGATGGGCACGTTGGCAGCACTGGAACGGGAGGCCTCTTCCAGTGCCCTGTGCCCTCCGGCCACGAAGAACTCTGGCAGGCGCTCTGCATTACGCCGCGCCCACGCCGCGCAGATCAGCTCCGGGCCTACGCCTGCAGGATCGCCGAGCGAAATGGCAAGCGGTGCTTGCCCGGCCATGTCAGTTGTATTCGATGACGGCGTCGCGCCTGAGGTCGCGCAGATACATCTGGGCGCGCTTGTTGATCCGCTCATCCTCCATCTGCGACATCAGCTGATCGAAGGAGGGGCCAGCGTCCATCTGCGGATCGTCCCGCCCACAGAGCATCAGTACGCGGACGCCTTCCTCCAGCGAGCCGAACGGCGGGGAGGCTTCGCCGAGCGACAGCCCAAGCACGATCGGCTGCAATGGGCCGGGCAGATCGCGAGCGCGAATCTGGTCGTTCGACACTACCTGTGCGCCGATTCCGGCGGCGACCTCGTCTACCGCACCGCAGCCCCGTGCGTTCTGCATCGCCGCGGAAAATTGCTGTGCGGTTGCCTGGGCCTGCTCCTCGGATGTGCCGGCAGGGAAATCGACCGAAATCTGCTTGAGCGACAGGATCGCGTCGCGCGGATCCGCAGTCAGCACCTGGCGCTTGTCGATCATGTAGATGATCGAGAATCCGCCCGGTATCTCGATTGGTCCGACAAGTTGTCCTGTGTCCATCTGGCGGGCTGCAGTTGCCAGCTCGGCTGGCAGCTGAGCAGGGCGAATCCAGCCGAGATCGCCGCCCACCGACGCTGTCGATGCCTGCGAATACTGCCGCGCATAGGCGACGAAGCTGCCGCCTTCACGCAGCTGTTCGATTATCCTCTTGGCATTTTCGTAGACCTGAAGTTTGGATTCTGCAGTCGCGGCGAGATATATCTCACCAATACGAAATTCGTCGGTTCCCTTGGCGGCCTTCAACCGGTCGAGCAGTTCGTTCACCTCTTCCGAAGAAACGTTGATGAACGGAGCAACGTTGCGGCCCATCAGTCGTTGCCAGGCCAGTTCACCCTCGATCTGGCGCTTGAGGGAAGAGGGTGAGGAACCGATCCGGGTCAGGTAGGCATCCATTGCCTTGGTGTCCTGTCCGAAACTCTGTGCCGCGACACGCGCGTAAGTCTGTTCGATTTCCACTTGCTCGATCTCGATATCGGATGCCTCGGCTTCCTGGATCTGCAGTGTCTCGTCAATGAGGTTTCGAAGGACCTGCAAGCGAAGCCGCTGCATCTCTTCTGCGTCGAGCTCACCCTCGCTGGCTGCGAGCAGCAGTGCCAGCCGCTGTTCGACATCGGTGCCGGTAATGACATCTCCATTGACCACGGCAGTGGCGCGGCGGACGTTGGGCGTGATGTTTTCGAATATCTGGACGTCGTCGGGAATGACGATTGCACCCTGCATGTCGCTTTGCGCATAGGCCAATGGCGCTGCCAGTGACGTGCCCGCGCATATCGCAAGTGCCGCCTGAAATGCGGTTCGAAAAATGGAGGCGTTTCCTATAGTTGTCATGGTTCTGACTGTGTTCCCGTCTGAATGCGGCCGGGGCCGTTTCCTGAAGCCTGATGCCCGAAGATAGCGGGCCGTTTACATGATCGCACCTGCATGGGCGCGGCTTAACCGAAACTGAGCGGGCCCGATAGCGCCTTTGCAGGCGGCTGCCAACGGGTGGATCGGATGCACTACCGGAAATTCAGTCTCTTCAGCGCGAAGCGCACCTGGAAGGAGTTGCCATTTTCGGCATCGCCGGTCGTAACGTAGTCGCGCCGCCAGGTCAGGGACAAGTCTATGCAGTCGTCCTGATAGGTGACGCCAAGCCTGGTGCGCAGCGGCTGGAAACCGTCGGAACCGAAAACCGGATCGGAGCTGCGGCTTGTCAGGTTGATAACCGCGGAGCCAAAGACGGAAAGGCTCCTGGCAAATGCGACGCGCCCGGCAAAACGGACTTCCTCGCGGTCGGCCAGGTCTTCGACTGTGCCTGTGATATCGCGGTTGAGCTTGACGTAGCCAATCTCGGCGTAAGTCTCGTTAGAGCCGATTGCGGCGTCGAACTCGTTGCGGCGCACGGCGAGTGTGTCCTTGTCCAGCCGGAAGCGGTGGACCAGCTTGATGGTGTCACGAAACCTGATTTCTGTGCGGCCGACGATGTCGGATACCCGCCGCGAAAGGCCAGTGCCGTCTGGAAGGATCGTAGGCTTGTTGGATAGCCGGATCGACTGCCCGATAGTGGTCTTGATCCGCCAGCCGGGACGGTCAAGCTGCCAGTCAAAGCCGTATGTGAATCGCAACCCGTCTTCGATCCGGTCGTAGCCAGGGAACCGGTTGAGCGCGAACAGGTTGCTGTCCTCAAGATCGATCGCGCGCGCGTCCTCGTTGGGAATGGCGAGGTTGCGAATCGAAGGGCTGGCCACAACTTGCAGCCGGGGTGTGAAGACCTGCGTTCCGCCGAGCGCATTACCGACGAACGGCCATTGGACATCGATTGCCCCAATGGCGATGCCGCGCGTGCTCCATCCGATATCGCCGCGATAAATCTGCGTCGACGTCAGCTGGTTCTGCCGGGAATGATAGACATCGCCGCGCAGCAGTGCGGTGAGGGTCACAACCTGGCCCATGGCGGTTATTTGCCGCATGTCCCACTGGGCCTTGGCAAAGGCACGTTGCGTGTCCTGGCCGCGATCGCGCAGGATCGCGAGCGAGTTGATCTGCAATTCGACGCGTCCCGATAGCACCGGGTCGGCGAGGCGCCGACGGTAGTCGAGGACCGGCAGTGCCATGGGAACCTGGCCCTGGTCTACGCCGACCCGCAAGGTTTGAGTCGCCCAGCCAGCCAGCGAGAAATAGCTGTTCTTGTCGATCCGTTCGATTTCGACCATCGAGCGCAGGCGGTCGT
>CAYPFE010000043.1:0-11695 GCA_964409895.1 uncultured Novosphingobium sp. | reverse complement strand
ACACTGCGCCGACAGCCGAGCAGCTCTTTTCGCTGCGAATTTGCGCCGGTCTCGACAAGCTTGCCGCAACCGAACGCTTTGCGGCGGCGAGTCCCGACCTGGTCGACGCGATCGTCGGTGGTATCGGCGAGTTCGCGGCGAAGGAATGGGCTCCGCTCAATCGGATCGGCGATACGCAAGGGGCTAGGCTGGACGACGGCAAGGTGACGCTCCCGGACGGGTTTACCGAGGCCTACCGGTCCTATGTCGATGCGGGCTGGAACGGCATCGCCGCGCCTGAAGAATTCGGCGGCCAGGGCCTGCCGTTTTCGCTCGCGGTCTGCGTGCTAGAGAATCTCGGCACCGCCAACCTTGCCTTTTCGCTGCTGCCGATGCTGACCGTCGGCGCAATCGAGGCGCTGGTCCAACATGGCAGCGATAAGCAGAAATCCCTTTATTTGCCTAAACTTGTGAGCGGCGAATGGTCGGGGACGATGAACCTGACGGAACCGCAGGCGGGAAGCGACGTCGGTGCCTTGCGCAGCACGGCGACTCTCATTTCCGACGGGCCCAATTCGGGCAAGTACCTGATCCGGGGCACAAAGATCTTCATCACCTGGGGCGAGCACGAGCTGGCGGACAACATCATCCACCTGCTGCTGGCCCGCACGCCAGATGCACCGGCGGGATCGCGCGGCATTTCACTGTTCGTCGTTCCCCGCTTTCATGTCGATCAAAACGCCACCAAAGGGCCACCAAACGACCTCAAGGCGGTCAGTCTGGAGCACAAGCTCGGCATTCACGCGTCTCCGACTTGTGTCATGAGCTACGGCGACGATGGCGAATGCATCGGCGAGATCGTCGGAGCGGAGAACGAAGGCCTGCGCGCGATGTTCACGATGATGAACAACGCGCGGATCAACGTCGGCGCACAGGGCGTGATGATTTCCGAGCGGGCAACCCAACAGGCAATGGCCTATGCCAGCGAGCGGGTGCAGTCTGCCCGGGCAGGCTCTCCGGACAAGTCGCCGGTCGCGATCGTCGAACACCCGGACGTCAGGCGCATGCTGCTGCGCATGCGATCGCTGACAGAGGCCGCGAGGGGCCTGGTCTACTACGCCTGCGGCCAGATCGATCGCGGAGGCCTCGGAGACGAGGCGGCGCAGGATCGGGCGGACCTGCTGGTGCCACTGGTGAAGGCGTGGTGCACCGACATCGGCTGCGAAGTCGCCAGCCTCGGTATCCAGGTGCATGGCGGCATGGGCTTCATCGAGGAAACCGGGGCGGCACAGCATCTGCGCGATGCGCGCATCGCTCCGATCTATGAAGGCACCAACGGCATCCAGGCCGCCGATTTCGTCTCCCGCAAGCTCGGGCTGGAAGGCGGCGAAACGCTGTCCCGACTGCTGGAGGAAATCGCCAAGGATGCAGGCGAGGCCCCGCATCTGGCCGCGCTGGCGCAAGCCTGCAAGCGCACAGGCGAATGGATGCTGGGCGATGCGAGCGTCGATGATCGCCTTGCCGGAAGCGTGCCCTTCCTCACCATGTGCGCAACAGCGGTGGCTGGCTGGCAGATGCTGCGCCAGTCACGCGCCGCCGCCTTGGATGACGCGCCGCCCGGCATCGCCCGGACCAAGCCTGTGACTGCACGTTACTTCCTTGACCATGTCGTGCCCGAAGCGCTGGGCCTCGAGGCATCCGCCCGCGCGGGCGCTAACCTTCTTTATGAACTCGATGCTCAGCAACTTGCCGGCTAAGGCAGACAGATGACCGAACCGGACGACCCGCTTGATCGAATCGCAGATGCGCTGGAGCGGCTGGTGCCCCAACGGACGGGCCCGGTCGATTGGAGCACGCATCCGGCCTATCTCTGGCTGGGCGACGGCGCCCGTTCGATCGAGCACATCGACGCACCGAGGCTCGACCTGCTTATCGGGGTGGACGACCAGAAAAGCACGGTGGTGATGAACGTCTTGCGCCTGGCGGAAGGCCATGCCGCGCATGACATGCTGCTGTGGGGAGCGCGGGGCATGGGTAAATCGGCCCTGATCCGCTCGAGCGTGACATTCGCACAGATCGAACATTCCGGCAGCATCGCGCTGGTGCAGGTCGCACATGAAGCGCTGGCGAGCCTGTCAGACCTGTTCGCGCTGCTTGGCTCGATCGAGCGCCGCTTCCTCGTCTTCGTCGACGATCTCGGCTTCGAAGAGGATGACAGCATGGGTCCGCGGCTGTTGCGGTCCTGGCTCGAAGGCGGAGTCGAGGCACGTCCGGCCAACGTCAGGCTGGCGGTAACCTCGAACCGCCGGGCGATCGTCGCCCGACATTTGTCGGAACAGGACGACCCGATTAACCCACGCGATGCCGTGGACGACCGGCTGGCGCTATCCGACCGTTTCGGTCTGTCAGTCGGCTTTCATAACTGCAGCCAGGACGACTATCTCGCCATCATCGACGGCTACGCGGCGAATTTCGGTCTCGACTGGGATGAACACGACGCACTCGAATGGTCGAAGCGCAGGGGCGCCCGGTCTGGTCGCGTCGCGTGGCAATATGTCGTCGAATTGGCGGGCCGCGCGGGCAAGTCCATCTGAACCTGCCCGGCGAAAATTAGTTCGACTCGATATAATCCTTGTCGATCCTGCCCATCCAGCGTCCGGTGGGCTCTCCTTCGAGAGTGCGGCGCGGAGGCAGGCTTTCAGCCTTTATCGACGCCGGAGCTATTGACGGTTTGGCTCCGGGCGAATGGACGCGCCAGATAATCCCCGCCGTATCGTCGGTGACGAGCAAGGCGCCCGTGCCATCCCAGGTGAGCCATGTCGGCCTGCCGCGGGTTTCGCCCTCGCCCTCGATCAGGAAACCGGTGAGGATCGGCAGCGCATCGCCCTTGGGATTGCCGTTGGCATCGAACGGCACGAAGATCACGTCGTAACCGGCCGGCGGCTTACGGTTCCAAGACCCGTGCCGCGCAACAAAGGCGCCGTTCGCAAAGGTCTCGCCCATGATATTGCCGCCTGCAGAAAACAGCAGGCCCAGCACGCCGGTATGCGCTCCCAGCGCATATTCGGGCTTACGGATATACTCGCCGAGATAGAGCGGCATGGGATGTTCGACCCGGGTGTCGTACTTGTCCTTCCAGTAGAACCACGGCCAGCCGTAATGGGCGCCGATCGGTACATTGGTAAGATATTCGGGCACCAGGTCAGGGCCCAGCATGTCGCGTTCCTGCACGGTCGCCCAAAGCTCGCCGCTCGAAGGATTCCACGCCATGCCGTTGGGATTGCGCATTCCGGCACCGAAGATGCGATGAGTGCCGGTTTCAAGGTTCAACTCGTGAATGGCGGCCCGGTTTTTGTCGGCTTCAAGACCGTTTTCGGCGATGTTCGATGCAGACCCCACCGCGACGAACAACGTCTTGCCGTCTCGCGAAAGCAGCAAGTTGCGCATCCAGTGATTGCCGGCAGGCGGAAGGTCCATCAGCTTTTCGGGACTGCCTGCAAGCGTCGTAGCGCCCGGTTCGAAGGCAAAAGCCAGCACAGCATCGTGATTGGCAACGTAGAGCCTGCCATCGCCCCACGCCATCCCGGAAGGCGAATCGAGGTCTTTTTCGCGAAATGTGAAGCGCTGTTCGGCCTTGCCGTCGCCATCGCCATCGCGCAGCAGCATGATCCGGTTGGGTGACGCCCCAAGCGCGTCGACCTCATCCATGAACAACTCCATGAAGAAGCCCGCCACCCCGCCTACTTCGCGCGGCGGCGAATTGGTCAATGCCACGAGGACATCGCCATTCGGAAGCGTCAGCATCGTGCGGGGATGATCGAGGCCATCAGCGAACCGGCGGACGGCCAGCCCCTTTGCCGCAACGGGCGCTTCGCCCTGCTTCCAGCCGACCGGCTCAGTCAGTCCAACGCTGGGAAAGCTCTCCTCCTCGGGCTCTACCAGCACGGGGTCCGTCCCCATCGTGTCGGTGATCGGGCGGTCCGAGGGATTCCCGTACCAGAAATAGATCGCGACACAGGCAACAACGACGAGCGCGATGCCAAGACCTTGCAACAAGCGGCGCAGAATGGGTTTCATGCAACGCAGATAGAAATAGCGCGCGCTTGCGGCAACCGCTGAATTGGTTATCCCCACTCGCCATGTTCGAATTCGCACCCGATCCCGCTACGCCTAAGCCGCTGCTCTATTCCGCGCTGGCCAAGGCGGCGTTGGACCTGACCGGCGGCGAACGCGACGCAATCGCCAACATGGCGAATATCGCCGCACTGATCTGGCAATTCCTTCCCGATCTCAACTGGGCGGGCTTTTACCGGGCGGTGGGCGACGAACTGGTGCTGGGCCCGTTCGCCGGCAAGCCGGCTTGCGTGCGCATCCCCTTTGGCCAGGGCGTATGCGGGACCGCTGCGGCCAGCGGTGCAGTGCAGATCGTGCCGGACGTTCATGCCTTTCCCGGCCACATCGCCTGTGATGCGGCAAGCCGCTCGGAATTGGTGGTGCCAGTGATCGGGCCCGGTGGCCTGCTTGCCGTGATCGACCTCGACAGTCCGATCGTGGGCCGCTTCGACGAGGAAGACGCCCAGGGCATGGAAATTGTCGCGCAACTCGCCGCCGACAGGATCTGACCCTTCCAAGCTGCTCCGAAACGGGACAAGGTGCAGTGCGCGCTTTGCTTTGTTTGGGATTCCGCCGACCCTGAAGCTAAATTTTGCGTTAACGCCGGGATTCGGCCGGCATCGAGAAGGGATCGACCATGCGCATCAGCCAGATTCTTCGCCGCTCCGCCATTGCCGGCACGGTTCTTACCGCCGCGATAGGCTTTTCCGGGCCCGCACTTGCACATGACGGTGAGCATGCCGATGTGCCTCCCCCTCCGCCGGTTCATTCCACGCCGCGCATGGACCCGGCGGCGCGCAATAACTGGCTGGCCGATTGCCGTGAGAAGCTCAGCCGGCGGGACAATGGACTGGGCGGCGCCCTCCTCGGCGGACTGGTAGGCGGCGCGGCCGGTTACGGCATTGCCGGGAAGCGCCACCGCACAGTCGGGACAGTTGCCGGCGCAGCTGTCGGCGCGGCCGCCGGCATGGCCATCGACAAGGCCGAGGACCGCGGTTCACGTGACGAATGCGAAGCCTATCTCGCCGATTACGAGGCCCGCTATAGCCATGGCTATGCCGGATATGGGTATGGCGGCTACGCGCAGGGCTACCCCGCTTATGGCTATGGTGGCGGCTGTTGCGCGCCTATGACTCCGATGATGATGGTTCCGGTCATACGCATGGCACGCGCCTAGCCCGAATGCACCGAGACCGTCGAATATGTCTATGAAGACGTGCCTGTGCGCCCGGCGAAGCGCAAGATCGTGCCGCAGAAGCGCGTGAAGGTGGTTCCCGACAAGCGCGTCAAGACGGTGCCGGTGAAGTAATCGCCAGATAGGGTTTTTACCGCTTTATATCAGATAGTTGACTGGCAGGCGGAGTCAGATTTCCCCGCCCGTCAGCCGCTGGCAGATAAGGTCGAGCTGGTCGAGCGTGGCGTAGCGGATCGTCACTGCGCCGGAGCGCGGGTCCGCATCGGCGCTGATCCTGACCGGCAGGCCGATAAATTCCTCGAGATGGGCCTGCACCGCAAGGATATCGGCATTGCCTTCCTCGTGTCGGCGCGCCGGAGCCTTGGCGGGGGCATTCTTCCCACGCGCCTTGCTCCGCACGTGCCGCTCCAGCTCGCGCACCGACATCTGCTTGCGGACGGCATCGCGGGCGATGGCAACGGCATCCTCGCACCCAATCAGGGCGCGCGCATGACCCATGGACAATGTCCCCTGTTCGACCATGGAGATGACGTCCTCGGGGAGCGCCAGCAACCGCTGGAGATTGGCGACATGGCTGCGGCTCTTGTCGACCATCCCGGCTATTTCGGCCTGGGTGAGCCCTTCTCCCTCGGCAAGGCGCTGGTATGCACGCGCCTCCTCGATCGGGTTGAGATCCTCGCGCTGGAGATTCTCGATCAGCGCCAGCGCCATCACCTCGCGCTCGCTCAAGTCCCGAATTAATGCAGGGATTTCATGAAGTTTAGCGCGCTGAGCGGCGCGCCACCGGCGCTCGCCCGCGACCAGCTGGTAGCGTGCGCCCTGCCGCCGGACGATGACTGGCTGGATGACACCGCGCTGCGCGATCGACGCGGCCAGCTCACCCAGTGCCGCTTCGTCGAAATGCCGGCGTGGCTGGTCCGGGTGCGGGTCGATATCGGTTATCGCCAGCATGGCGAGGCCGTTCGAGACCAGTGCCGCCGTTTCGCCCGATTGCGGCGTGGCAAGCGGCTCCTCGCGGCGGGTTTCGCCCATAAGCGCGCCCAGCCCCCGGCCAAGCCGTTTCGGTTTTGCCTTGCCCTGCCCTTCTCCGTCTGCCGGCAGCTTGGCCGAAATGCGGATTACGGGATCGTCACTCATGCCGCCTTCCTTTGCTCTGGCAGCCTGCCGATCAGCTCCCGCGCAAGCGCAATATAGGCGCGGCTGCCCGAGCAGGAATGATCGTAGACCAGTGCCGGCAGGCCGTGGCTTGGCGCCTCGGACAGCCTGACATTGCGCGGAATCGTCGTTTCGAACACGAGATTGCCAAGGCAGGAACGGACATCGTCGGCAACCTGGTCGGTCAGGCGGTTACGCCGGTCGAACATGGTGAGCGCGATGCCGATGATGCCGAGTTCGGGATTCAGCCGCTGCTGCACGCGCTCGACGGTCTGGAGCAGCTGGCTGAGGCCTTCGAGCGCGAAGAACTCGCACTGCAGCGGCACCAGCAGCGTGTCGGCAGCGGTCAGCGCATTGAGAGTCAGCAGTCCCAGCGATGGCGGGCAATCGATCAGGCAGATGTCGTAATCGAGACCTTCGCCCAGCGCCTGACGCAAGCGTGCGGTTCGGTCATCCGCACCCACCAGCTCGACCTCGGCGCCGGAAAGGTCGACCGTGGCCGGAACGATGTCGAGGCCCGGAATGCGCGTTTCGAAAACGCAATCCGCAACCGGGATCTGGTCGATCACCAAATCATAAGACGAGCTTGTCCGGTCCGCCGCATCGATACCGATACCGGTCGACGCGTTTCCTTGCGGATCGAGGTCCACGAGCAGGGTCTTCCATCCGGTCGCCGCCAGCGCCGTGGCGATGTTGATGGCCGTGGTGGTCTTTCCCACCCCGCCCTTCTGATTGGCGATCGCGATTCGCATCACGCGGATTTTCCCTTCCTGCCGGTCAATTTACCGACAATTATGCCAGAATCTGGGTCGGTTAGCGATTGTTCCACGTGAAACACATGCCGCCAACCCTTCAATTCATCCAGTTCTTGCTGTGCCGACCGCCCCTTGGGCAACAGCCACAAGGTTTCGCTCGTGGAGAACCTTGAGGATAAGCTGAGCAGTTTTTCAAGTGGCGCAAAGGCCCGCGCGGAAATTACGCCTACATTCCGGCTGTGCAACGACTCGAGCCGACCGCCTTCCACCACAAGGTTTTCAAGTCCAAGTTCCGCCGCCGCCCGTTCCAGCCAATCGACTCTCCTGGCCCGCGATTCAACGAGCACGAACTCGCATTCAGGCCTCAGGATGGATGCGACCAGCCCCGGAAAGCCGGCTCCCGTCCCCAAATCGAGCCAAGGCCCTGTTCCACGTGGAACATGGACAAGCAATTGTGCACTGTCGGCGATATGCCGCTGCCAGACGGCATCGAGGCTGGCGGCAGAAACAAGGTTCTGCTTCCGGTTTTCCGCCCTCAACAGCCCGGTGAAGCATTCCAGCCGCTCCGAGGCCAGCGTATCGCATTCCGGAAGCGAGGCCACCCAGCGCCGCGCTTCTTCCTCACAGGTGATCACGCCGCTTCGCGCCTTGCATGCACCAGCAGCGCGGCAAGCGCGGCGGGCGTGACGCCCGGTATGCGCCCAGCCGCCGCCAGTGTCGCCGGCCGCGCAGCACTCAGCCGTTCGACCATTTCGCGCGAAAGACCGGGGATCGATGTGTAGGGAAAGGCATCGCCAAGCGTGAGAGCCTCACCAGCCCGCAGTTCCCGCAACTCGCTGTCCTGGCGGGCAATATAGGGGGCGTAGGCCGCGTCCTCCGCCAGTTCCGCGGCCAGATCGGCGTCCTGCAAGGCGTCATCCGCAATCCACGGACGCAGCAGTTCGAGCGTTACGCCGCCGAAGCGCAACCACTCGCGCAGCGGCACTTTCACGCCATCGCCGCGAACCGGAAGACCCGCAGCCGCAAGCTCGTTTCCGGAGACCCGGCAATCAAGCTCGGCCTCGAGCCTTTCGCGCTGCAGCGCCCTTGTCTTGAACCAGGCGGCGCGCTCCGTACCGATGCATCCGGCCTCCAGTCCCAGCGGCGTCAGCCGTGTCGACGCATTGTTGGCGCGCAGCCGCAAGCGGTATTCGGCGCGCGCCGTCAGCATCCGGTAGGGTTCGGAAACGCCATGGAGCGTAAGATCGTCGATCATCACCGCGATATAGCTGTTCGAACGGTCAAGCCTTGCGGGTTCGCGCCCGAGGATCGATGCTGCGGCATGCATGCCAGCGACCAGCCCCTGCGCTGCTGCCTCCTCGTAGCCGGTCGTACCGTTGATCTGACCTGCGCAGTAAAGCCCCGGAATATTGCGCAGTTCCAGGCTGGGCCGAAGCGCGCGCGGGTCGATATGATCGTATTCGACCGCATAGCCGGGCACCGCCATGTCCACACGCTCGAGCCCCTCCATGGTCCGCAGCATCTCAAGCTGGACATCGGCGGGCAGCGAGGTGCTGATGCCGTTGGGATAGACCAGATGGGTGTCGAGACCCTCGGGCTCGAGGAACACCTGGTGGCCCTCGCGATCGGCAAAGCGGTGAATCTTGTCCTCGATGGACGGACAGTATCGCGGCCCGCGCGCATCGATCGCGCCGGTGAACAGCGGCGAGCGGTGGAGATTGGCGCGAATGACGTCATGGCTGCGAGGATTGGTGCGGGTGATCACGCAAAACAGCTGCGGATTGACCCGCCCTCCCCCAAGCGCGGACATCGCCCAGTCCTCTGCGTCCGACGGCTGCTCCTCGAGCCTCGCCCAGTCGATGGTGCGTCCGTCGAGGCGGGGCGGCGTGCCGGTCTTGAGCCGCGCCATCGGCAGGTTCGCATCGCGCAGCTGGCCGGCAAGAACTTGCGCGGAGGCTTCGCCAATGCGCCCGCCCTCCATGCGCTCCTCACCCCGGAACAGCGTTCCGCCAAGGAAGGTTCCCGTGCACAGCACCACCGAAGGCGCTTCAAGAATGGTGCCGTCGCCCAGCCTAACGCCAGCGACCCTGCCGGTTTTCAGCACGAGCCCCTGAGCCTCGCCCTCGACCAGTGTTGGACCCGGCTGTGCGGCGAGAAGCCGGTGTATCGCGGCCTTGAACAGCTTGCGGTCGGCCTGGACGCGCGGGCCCTGCACCGCGCTGCCCTTGGAACGGTTGAGCATGCGGTAATGAATTGCCGCCGCATCCGCCGCTCGCGCGATCAAGCCGTCGAGAGCATCGACTTCGCGCACGAGATGTCCCTTGCCGAGCCCGCCGATCGCCGGATTGCAGCTCATCGCGCCCACCGCTGCCAGTTCGAAGCTCACCAGCGCGACCCGCGCACCCATGCGCGCCGCCACCGCCGCAGCCTCGCAGCCGGCATGCCCGCCGCCGATAACAATGATGTCGAAGCTCCGCATGGAGCGCGCCTTTAGCCGAGGCCGGAAAGACGGTCAAAGCATGGATGGGGTGGGGTGTTCCACGTGGAACATCACTTTCCGATGCAAAATCGGCCAAACAACGCGTCGAGCATGTCTTCGGTGGTGGTGCGGCCCAACAGGGCGTCGAATGCGACGCGGGCGAGACGCAGGTGCTCGGCGATGACGAGCGGGTCGGACTCGAGCACGGCAGCGGCGATATCGCGCTCGGCTTCGCTCAGCAGGCGGTGCTGGCGCTGGTTGAGCGCGGCTTCGCCCGGTCGCGGCAGAGCCAGCCGGGCAGTTTCGACAAGATCCCGGCGCAACGCGTCGAGCCCCTCCCCGGTCACAGCGGAAACCCTGTGGCGGCAGCTGCGTTTGGCCGGCTGATCCGCCCGGTCAGCTTGCGGAGCGATCTCCCAAACGCCGTCCGGCCCTTCACCTTCCACGCCGAGCCACAGCACCAGATCAGCATCGGCCAGCGCCGAACGCGCGCGCTCAATGCCAATCGCTTCAACCTCGTCGCTTCCGCCTTCCCGCAGGCCGGCGGTATCGTGAAACAGGAAGGGGATACCCTCGATCGCCACGGCCCGAGTCAGCACGTCGCGCGTGGTCCCGGCGATGGACGCGGTAATGGCGGCCTCACTTTCTACTAATACATTGAATAAAGTGCTTTTTCCGGCATTCGGTGGGCCGGCCAGCACCACCCGGAAGCCCTCGCGCAAGGCTTCGGCCCGTGGGCGGGACAGCCAGCCGGCAATCGCATTCCGCAGCACTTCCAGCCGGTCCGGAAAGTCCGCCGGCAGGACGGCAACATCGTCCTCATCGGCGAAATCGAGCACGGCCTCCACCGCTGCCGAAGCGGAGAGCAACTGCTCACGCCAGTCCCCGACGATCCGCGACAGCTCGCCACCCGCCATCGCAATCGCACTCTTGCGCTGCAGCTCGGTTTCCGCCGACAGCAGGTCTGCAAGCCCTTCCGCCTCGGCGAGATCGATGCGGCCATTGACGAACGCCCGCCTGGTGAACTCGCCGGAAGTTGCGCGGCGCAACTTCGGCATCGCGCCCAGCACAGCCTCCACCGCCTGAATCACGGCGCGGCCGCCATGGATATGGAGTTCGGCGGTATCCTCCCCGGTCGAGGTCGCGGGGCCGGGCATCCACAGCACCAGCGCACGGTCGATGATTTCGCCGTCGCTGCCGCGCAGCGTCCGGTAGCTCGCCTTGCGCGGTTTGGGCAGCGCTCCTGCCAGGCTGGACAGCGCCTCCCCCGCCGCCGGACCGCTGATCCTGATCACGGCGATGGCTGCGGGCGGCGCTCCGCTCGACAGGGCAAAGATCGTATCGGGCATCGTTCGTCGGACCGGAATGTGCGCAGGCGATGGGCCGTCAGCTGCCCTTCTTGGAACCCCCGCCGCTCGCCATGGCAGCGCCGCTCTCAAGGATCGACTGGAACATCTTCAGGCCCATCTGCCCCATCGGCGCGACCTGCTTGGCCATTTCCTGTAGCTGGTCGAAACTGCCGACTCCCTCCATCGCCTTCTTCAGGCGCTCGACATAGACCTCGTTCGCCGCGGTCACGTCGGGAAGGCCAAGGAACCTGCGGGCTTCCTCGGGCGTGCAATCGATCTCGACATTGACTTTCATGTCGTGCTCCAGGCCGAAAATAATGCCGCCTTGCTGACACACGCGCTTGGCAAAGTCCATCGCGGGCGCATAGTGGTATGCACATCAGACGAACGCAGGAGATCCAGCCATGTCCACCACCAACACAGAAATCCCGACGCTTTCGGGAGACGCGATGATCCCGGCCTATGTCGCAAGGCCTTCGGGAACGCCGCGCGGCGCGATCATCGTCCATCAGGAAGTCTTCGGCGTCGATCCCGGAATCCGCAAGAAGACAGACGGCTGGGCGGCCAGGGGCTATCTTGCCGTAGCCCCGGACGCGTTCTGGCGACAGCAGCCGGGTGTGGAACTCGATGCGGACGTGCCGGAACAGTTCCAGAAAGCCATCGATTTCAT
>CAYPFE010000042.1:11629-11879 GCA_964409895.1 uncultured Novosphingobium sp. | reverse complement strand
TGCCGGGAAACCGCCATGCTTACGGGCAACCCCGCCAAGGCGGGCTCCCCTTAGGCGGGGCACATAGCCGAGTCAACCGCTGCAATGCTGCAACGCGGCGATGATTGGGGAAGGCTAGGTGCCTGGGCGAAATTTTGACTTCAAATGCAGTATGAAGCAGTGTCCGGGAAATTCCGGATTCTAGAGGAGGAAGTGTATGAATCGCAGGAACTGGGCATTGGCTATTCCAGCCGCTCTGGCGCTGACGGCG
>CAYPFE010000042.1:0-11619 GCA_964409895.1 uncultured Novosphingobium sp. | reverse complement strand
CTGCCACGGTCGAGGAAGCGACCGAAAAATTGCGCGAAAAGTTCGCCGACGACGAACATGACGTAACCTGGATCAACGTCGTTGCCAAGGAAGAGCCAGGAAAGTTCCGCGCTTTCATCGATGTCGTGAAGAAGGGCGATCCCGCGACCAACGAGACGAAGATGTGCAACGCCACCATCATGTCGAATTCCTCCAACTGGAATTGCCAGGCAGCCAAGCCCGGCATGATGACGCAGGCCGCCAACATGCTGATCAAGGACTACGAAAAGCGCAGGATCGAAGTCCGCAGCTGGCATCTTGAGCGCACCGGCAAGGACAACGAGTTCGCAGGCTATTTCGAACTCGTCGATCCCAGGAACGGTCAGACATTGAAGATCCCGTGCAAGGGCGACCAGATCGAAGGCGATTACGACATCAAGTGCCAGCAAAGCTGGGAAGGGCGTGTCTCCAGCGCAGCCGTAGGACTGCTGGGGTTCTAGCCGTATGCACGATCTTGGCCGCTATCGCAGGATCCGCGTCGAACCCGTAACCGGATCGACTGGCGCGGAGATTTTCGACGTCGACGTGGCCGATATAGACGAAGAGACCTTCTCCGAGATCAGGCACGCCTTTCACGAGCATTCGGTCATCTTTTTCCGGGACCAGTCGCTCGATGCCGACAGCCTGGGCACCTTTGCCGGGCGCTTCGCCCCGCTCACCGTGAGCTATGTCAGGGGCGGAGAAAAGCCTCACCCCGTCGGCCGCATGCACCGCGCCGCGGACACGCCGCGCAGCGTTCCCAATCTCGGCGACCGCTGGCACGCGGACCAGAGTTCGCGCGAAAGGCCGAACATGGGCGTCGCGCTCTATTGCCTGGAAGCACCGCCCTATGGCGGAGATACCCTGTTCGCCAACCTGACGGCGGCTTGGGAAGGGCTCGCCCCCGGCCTCAAGGCGATTTGCGAGCCGCTGATAACCTACCACAGTCTTTCAGGCATCTACGGCACAGACGGCATGGGGCTCGTCGGCACCACCAAGCCATTCGCCTATGACGCCGAACACGTCAGGCTCGACGACGAAATGCTGGCGACGATCCGGCGACGCTTCGAGCATCCGCTGCTCTGCACTCACCCGGAGACCGGACGCCCCTATCTCTACGTCACCGGCAACCACATGATCGGCATCAAGGGAATGAACGACCTTGAGGCAGCACCGCTGCTGCAAATGCTGAACACGCACGTCACGAAGCCCGAATTCACCTGCCGGTTCCGCTGGAGAAAGGGATCGCTCGCGGTGTGGGACAACCGCTGCACCCAGCATTACGCGGTCAACGATTACGAGGGCTTCGAGCGCACCATGCTGCGTGCCGAAATGGAAGGCACGCCGCCCTTCGGCCCCGCCAAGCCGCTCGACGGTGTTTCGTGAAGCGTTGCACGTTGGCGGCGCTGTCAGGCCTGCTGGCGTTCCTCGCAGCGGGCTGCGCACGGCAGGACAATAGCGCCGCCGGAGCGGGTGAGAACTGGCTTTCCGTCGGAGGCGGTGCTGATGAAAGCGGATACAGCCGTCTCGAGGCGATCGACACCGGCAATGTCGGCGAGCTGGGGCTTGCCTGGTCATACGAACTGCCGGGCGAAGCGGCACTGGAAGCCACGCCGCTCGCCGTCGATGGCGTGCTTTACTTCACCGGAACCCATGCGACGGTCTACGCGGTCGACGGCGCAACAGGAATGCTCGTCTGGCGCTACGATCCGGAGACCTGGAAGCACAGCCCGGAAAAGATGCGGATCGGTGCCGCGATCAATCGCGGGCTCGCCTATGCCGACGGGCTGCTGTTCGTCGGCGCCTATGACGGGCGGCTGATCGCGCTCGATGCAGCGACGGGCAAGCCGGTGTGGAGCGTGCAGACGCTGCCTCCCGGCACGCGCCACATGATCGGCGGAGCACCTCGGACTTTCCGGGGCAAGGTGATCATCGGCAACGGCGGCGCGGATTACGGCGCTCGCGGCTTCGTCACCGCCTATGATGCGGCGACCGGCAAGCTTGCCTGGCGCTTCCACACGGTTCCCGGCAGTCCCGAGGAGAACAGGGGCGATCCGGCGATGGAACGCGCGGCCAGGACCTGGAGCGAGGATTTCTGGAAGCGCAGCGGCGGTGGCGGCACCGTGTGGAACGGGATCACCTTCGATCCGGAACTCGGGCGCATCTATATCGGCACCGGCAATTCCGGGCCCTACGACCCCGAAGTACGCAGCCCCGGCGGCGGCGACAATCTCTACCTGACCTCGATCGTCGCGCTTGATGCGGACAGCGGGCAGTACGTCTGGCACTACCAGATCAATCCGAGGGAAGCATGGGATTACAAGGCCACCGCGAACATGATCACGGCGACACTCGAGATCGAAGGACAGCCCCGCAAGGTCCTGATGCAGGCGCCAACCAATGGCTTTTTCTATGTGCTCGACCGTGAAACCGGAAAGCCGGTCTCGGCCGAAAAAATCGGAAAGGTGACCTGGGCCGAACGGATCGACCTTGAAACCGGCCGGCCAGTCGAAGCGCCGAATATCCGCCACGAGACCGGCGACACGACGATGTTCCCGGGCATGTTGGGTGCGCACAACTGGCAGGCGATGTCGTTCAGTCCGATGACCGGGCTTGTCTACATCCCCACCATGCAGATCGGCACCCGCTACATCAAACGGCCGGGTGCAGCCTCACCCTTCAACCTCGAATTTCGCACCGTCGTCGAGGAGCCGGAGGACGGCAAGGGCGCGCTGCTTGCCTGGGACCCGGTGGCGCAGAAGGCGCGGTGGAAGGTGCAGCATGACTTCATGTGGAACGGCGGCACGCTGGCGACCGCCGGCGGACTTGTCTTCCAGGGCGCGGCCGACGGCTGGTTCAGCGCCTATGATGCCGAAACGGGCAAGCGGTTGTGGCGCTTCAATGCCGGCAACGGGATCGTCGCCGCACCGATGAGCTATGGTGTGGATGGCACCCAGTATGTCTCGGTGCTGGTGGGCTATGGCGGTTTCGTGGCCAGTTTTGCCGATGTCACCAATATCGGCTGGAAATACCGCCACCCGCGCCGCCTGCTGACCTTCAAGCTGGGAGGAACCGCGAAATTGGCGCCCAGCCCTCCCCGCAGCATGAAGGTCGAGGCGCTCGACGACCCCGGCCTGAAGCTCAACGAAGCCGATGTGCAGGCGGGAGCGAGGCAATATTTGCAATGTGGTGTCTGCCATGGCCCGCAATTGCGCTCGCCGGGCGCGCCCGCACCCGACCTGCGCGAATCTCAAATTGCACTCAGGGATGAAGACCTGTGGAGCGTGGTCCATGACGGCACCCTGCTTTCACGCGGCATGCCACGGTTCGAGGAACTCAGCCGCGAACAAGTCCGCCAGATCCATGCCTATATCCGTGCTGGAGCGCGAGAGGCGCTGGACCTGCGCAAGCCGGAAGCCCGATAGGCTACGCGACATGCGTTGACGCAACCGGCGTAGTTGCTAACCACGCAACAACAAGCATGCGCGCAGCGAACGGCAGCGGCATCGCTTCAGGAGAGAGATGTGAAGGACTTCGAAGGTAAGACGGCGTTCGTTACCGGCGGCGCCAGCGGGATCGGCTTGGGTATCGCCAAGGCGCTTTCCGCCAGGGGCTGCCGGGTGATTCTGGCGGACATCGACACGGAAGCGCTCGAGATTACCGCAAGCACCTTTCCCGGCGAAGTCGAGACCGTTGCGCTCGATGTCCGTGACCGCGACCAGTGGGCTGCGGCGCGCGAGCAGGTGGAAGCGCGCTTTGGCCCCGTCAGCATCCTCGTCAACAACGCCGGAATCATGAACGAGGGCAGCGCTAACTACAAGGAATACAGCCTGATCAGCCAGACGCCGGAGAGTTTCGACCGGATGATCGGCATCAATCTCGTCGGCGTCTACAACGGCATCCATACCTTCGGCCCCGGCATGGCCGAACGCGGCGACGGGCACATCGTCAACACCTCGTCCTCGCAGGGAGTCGTCTCCTGCGGCGGCGTCGGCGCCTATTGCGCGGCGAAGTTCGGGGTCGTCGGCATGTCCGAAGCGCTGCGTCAGGAATTGGCGGACCTGGGCGTGGGCGTATCCGTGCTGTGTCCGGGCGTGGTCGAGACCAATCTGCCCAACAGCACAAACAAGCTCGTCGGCAGGCCGTCCGATCAGTGCAGTGGTGCACACCGCCGGTGTCGGCCCGAACGGAGGAACCCCGGCTCAGGTGCTCGACATCAACTACGCCGCCACCATCCGCTTCGTCGAGGCGATCCGCGACCATATGGCGGACGGCTCCGCAGCCGTGCTGATCGCGTCCAACTCCGCCTATTTCCCGATGCCGGAGGAACTCCATGCAGCCGCGCGCAAGGCGGTACGGCCCGAAGATGTCGCCGCTCTGCCCCGACGGCACCGTCGCCTATCCGCTGTCCAAATACGGGGTGATGCAGGTGGTGCAGCGCGAGGCCGCCGCTTTCGGGGCGCGCGGCGCACGGATCAACTCGATCTCGCCCGGCGCCACCGACACGGCGATGGTGGCCAGCGAGCGGGAGCATAACACCACGCCGCTGGAAAACATGCTCGCGCTCCAGCCGATCCCGCGCATCGCCCAGCCGTCCGAAATGGCATCCATCGCCGCTTTCCTGTGCTCGCCGGCGGCAAGTTTCATCACGGCGGCCGACATCCTCGCCGATGGCGGCATGATCAACGCGCTCGTCCCACGGGACTGACAACTTTCTAGGAGAACTTACGACATGGATCTGGGACTTGCCGGCAAGGTGGTCGTCATCACCGGGGCGACAGCCAATATCGGGCGCGCCATCGCGCTGGACTTTGCAACTGAAGGCGCGAAGCTGGTGCTCAACGGGCGCGACGAGGAGGCAGGCGCAAAGGTCTGCGCGCTGGCGCTCGAGCGCGGGGCACAAGCCGCCACCTTCGTCGCCGCCGACATGATCGATGCGGCGTCGCCTGCGAGAATCCTGGCAGAGGCGGAGAAGCTCGGCCCGGTCGACGTGCTGATCAACAATGTCGGCGGCAATGTCGCGCTTTCGGAGTTCTTCGCCGACTCCAACCCCGACACCTGGACCGCCGACCTCGACCTGACGCTGCTGTCGACGCTCCGCATGACACGGGCCATGCTCCCCGGCATGATCGATAGGAAGGCGGGGCGGATCGTCAATGTCGGCTCCACCGCCGGCATCTCGGGCGATTACATGCTGGCGCTTTATTCCACCGCCAAGGCGGCGATCCACGGCTTCACCAATGTGCTCGCCAAGGAAGTCGGCCAGCACGGCATCTCGGTGAATGCGGTGGCCCCCTACGGCACGATCTCGACCGATCCGGAAGCCTTCAGTTCGGGAAGCCGCTTCAAGCCCGACAGCGAATTCATGAAATCGATGATGAGTACGCCTCCCGAACATCAGGCACGGCGCGCCAAGACCGGCGTGTTCGACCGCAGCATCGTGTTCCCCGAGGAAGTCGCCGCAGCCGTGCTGTTCCTGGCATCGGACCGGGCGAACTTCATCACCGGGCAGGTCTTGCAGGTCGAAGGCGGCGCTTTGCTGTAGGAAACAGCGGAGGCGGAGAATGAACGACCTCACCAACAAGTGGCAGAAGCCCTTCAGCGACGAGTTGCGCGCGCTCGGCACCGATCCGATTCCCGCAGCACCATATTACGACCCCGACTGGTTCAGGCTCGAATGCGAGGCGATTTTCCGCCGCACCTGGCTCAATATCGGTCATGCCTGCGAGCTGCCCGAGCCCGGCAGCTTCATCACCGTCGAGCTGGAGTTCGCCCGCGCTTCGATCATCGTCGCGCGGGGCAGGGACGGTGTCATTCGCGGCTTCCATAATGTCTGCACTCACCGCGGCACAAGGCTGGTCAAGGACGCGAGTGGCAGGACGCCGAATTTCACCTGTCCTTACCACGCCTGGACTTTCGGTACGGACGGTAAGTTCCTGTCGGGACCCGATTTCGAACGCTTCTACATCAAGGACAAGGCCGACTGCGACCTCAAGAAGGTCTCGGTCGATGTCCACGCCGGGCTGCTGTTCATCAATCTCGATCCCGAGCCCAAACAGGGGCTGGCCGAATTCCTCGGCGAGATGGGAGAGATGATCGCGGACCTGCCGGTCAGCCGTGCGACGACCTATGACCAGTACGTCTACGACATCGACGCCAACTGGAAGGTGACCTTCGACAATTTCCAGGAAAACTATCACCTGCGCTTCGTCCACAAGCGCACCAACGGGGCGCCGCCGCTCGACAGCAAGGACAACCCGTTCAACTATCCGGTCCGCTACGACGTTTATGGCCCGCACCGCATCGACACCAGCCCGGGCGGCGGCTTGCCGACCGACACACCCAAGCCGATGCTCAACTTCCTGCTCTCCAAGCTTGGCGCGCAGGTTATGGCGGACGGCCAGGTGGGCGGGCCGCACGATCAGGACTACTTCATCTTCTTCCCAAACCTTTACGTCTTCGGCAATCCGACGATGCATTTCACGCATATGGTGATGCCGCTGAGCGCGGAAAAATCGCGCGGCGTGTTCCGCTTCTACTGGATCGGCGACGACCGCACCGCCAACGAGCGGCTGGCGCGCGAGCTAGCGCTGTCCTTCGCCCGCGAAATCCACACCGAGGACAGCGAGACGATCGAGACCGGCCAGCAGGGTATTTCAAGCGGGGCAATCCCGCAGTTCCACTTCCAGGAGCAGGAAATCAACTGCCGCCACCTGCTATCCGCGGTGCGGGACCATGCGCGCGCCTATGTCGAGGAGCAGTCAGCATGAGCCTGCTGCCAGACGGCTTCGCCGCGCTCGAACCCTTCGCCGAGTTCTGGGCGGCGGAAAGCCTGTCCGAACGCGACAACCGCCGGCTCGACAGCAGCGAAGAGCAGCGCAAAGCCTTCTACGATGCCGCCACGGAAACGGCGGCAGGCGCGATGGATTATCTCGATTCCAAGTCCTTCGCCGAATTCGACGAGGCCGATCACCGGCTGATGGACCTGATGCTCGCGCTGGTCCACGTCACCATCGCGGTGGAGGTCCAGCGTGAGGACGAACCCATCCACGCACGCGGCGCGCGGCGGATGCCGATCGTCCGGGAACGCGCAAGCCCACGCGACCATGCAAGGAACACCCCATGAAACTCGCCTTCGGCATCCCCAACCTGATGCAGGTTAAAGCCATCACCCAGCCCTGGGAAACCCGCGTCACCGGGGCGGAAATGGTGAAGCTCGCCAAATGGGGTGACCAGCTCGGCTACGAAATGATCTGCGTTCCCGAGCACTACCTGATCCCGCGCGAGCATCTCGAACTGTCCGGCGCGCATCACCTCGCCGCCTATCCCTCGATGGCCTTTTTCGCGGGCGCGACCGAGCGGATCAGGGTCAACAGCTGCATCGCACTGCTGCCGCTGCAGAACCCGGTGATCACCGCCAAGAACCTCTCGTCGATGGATTTCCTTTCCGGCGGGCGCGTGATGGTGACCTTCGCTTCGGGCTGGCTCAAGGGCGAGTATGACGCGATGGGCGTGCCGTTCCACGAACGCGGCGCCATGGCCGACGAATATATCGAGGCGATCATCCAGCTGTGGACCAAGGAAAGCCCTGAGTACGAGGGAAAATACGTCAATTTTCGCGATGTCGCCTTCGAGCCCAAGTGCATCCAGAAGCCGCATGTGAAGGTATGGTTCGGCGGCGAGGCCAAGCCGGTGCTGCGCCGCGCCGCACGCCATGCCTCGGGTTGGTGGCCGGCGCAGATCGCGCTGGACGACATCGCGCCGAGCATCGACTACATCAAGTCTCAGCCCGACTATAATGGCAGGCTGGAAGACGTGTTCTTCGCGCTCTCGACGCTGCGCGTCGGCAAGGGCCACGTCATCCAGGACGATCCCGCCGCCAATGCCGGGCATTCCAAGCAGGAAATCATCGACAGCTTCGGCATGCTGAAGGGGTTGGGCGTCACCATGAGCTCGGTGCCCACCGGCCATGTCACCTCGATCGAGGAATATATGGACTTCACCCAGTGGGTTGCCGAGGAGGTCATGCCGGAGACCGCCTGAGGGCGCTCACGCGCCGGCCTCAACCTCGGCCTGGTAGGCGGCGACATCCTCCTTCACCACTTCGATCAGGTGGCGAAGCATCACTTCCTTTTCCTGGAGGTGAACGTGTTCCAGCGCCCCGCTCGACAGGCCTTGCTGGCAGAGCTGGATCACGCCGAGGTCTTCAGTATGGACATCGCGGTTGACCGCCATGGTGTATTCACGCCCGAACAGGGTGCTGGCACCGTCGGAATCCCCCTTCCAGTAAATCCGGACCACACCGCGCGACCTGGTGGCGCTGATCGGCATGACGGTATGCAGGAAATTGCTGCCCGGATTGCACAGCATGAAGAAGCTCGGGAACAGCGCGAGGTAGTCTCGCGGGTCCGGCAGTTCGAGCAGCCCCGATGCCATCAGGTTCGGCATCATCCGCCCGCCCGACACCATCGTCATCGGCGTCAGCAGGTTGACGTCCGGATCGCCCAGCACCTGCATCCTGTGCCTGCCGCTGAAGGTAACGCTGAGGGGATAGCCGAAGGGATCGTCCCCGCTGGTGGCCGCTTTCGAGGTGTTGGGATGGATGAAGCGCAGGTGATAGTTCTCCTGGAAGTTGTCGTAAGTGACCTTCCAGTTGGCGTCGATCTCGTAAGCATATTCATGGAACGTGGTCGCCTGAGCGGTTGCGACCTGTTCCAGCCTGTCCGCGAAAATACCTAGATAGTCGGGCAGAGATTGCTGCGGATCGAAGCAGATGAAGAGGAGCCCTCCGCAGACGTCGACAGCGACCTGTTTCAGCGAAAGCTCGTCCTTCGAAGCGTAAAAGCGTTCGAAATCCGGCGCGGAGAGAAGATTGCCGTCACTGCCGAAAGTCCAGGCATGGTAGGGACAGGTGAAGCTCGCCTTCCTGCCGCAGTCCTCGCTCGTCAGCTTCGTGCCGCGATGGGTGCAGACATTGTGGAAGGCGCGAATCTCTCCATCCTTGCCGCGCACCACCAGCAGCGATGCGCCGGCGAATTCGATCTCGCGGCGGAAGAAGCTGCCCGGTTCCGGCAGTTCGCAGACATGGCCGATGTTGAGCCAGCTGCGCATGAAAACCGCCTTGCGCTCCAGTTCGAACCAGTCCGGGTCATAGTAATAGGCAGCAGGAATCGGATCGGTGCCGAGCTGCAGCGGATCGTCACTCGCTTCGATGGTGCTGGCGTGGATGTTCATGGTGCGTATCTCTCTCCATCGTCGCCCCATGCCTGACACGGAGCCAAGCTTTTCTTCGCGCGGCAATACCTAACAACAAGCCTTGGCCCGCATCAAGTGCGGGCCAACGAGGTATCTTTCCTCAGCCATGGCCGCCCAGGGCCATCCTGCAAAATCACGTCACGCGAGGCGGCATGCGCGCCGCCAGACAGAAGGGAGAGCGACAATGCCAGAAACCGAAACCCGTACCCCCGAAGAGATGATGACCTACGAACCAAATTCCGGGGACAGCAAATTCCGGGGACAGCAGCAAATTCCGGGGACAGTATACTAAATTAACGTATCCTCGCGGCTGTGCCATGCTCTGGCCATGGTCCGCCTTGCGCGCAGCGCGCCTACCGAGACGGTGGAAGGAATTATTGGATGCGAATTATGTATACTGTCCCCGGAATTCGCCCGGAATTCGCCGGAATTCGCTTCCCCGGAATTCGCCGGAATTCGTCCGTACCCGGAATTCGTCCGTCCCCGGAATTCGCCGCCCAGAAGAGCACGCCGTCACCCCGCCGGAGCGGTGATCCGGTTCGCTCAGGGATCGTTGCGGACGACCCGGAAGCCCCAGCTGTGGCCGACATAGCCGACATGGCGCGGGGCGCGGACGCCGGCGAAGGTCGAGAAGGCAGCATTGCCGTATGAGCCGCCCCTCGATGGACGGGCATCGCAATCGCCTTCCCGCCAGGTCGAGCCATCGGTGGGCGCGCCCTCGTAATTGTCGTTCCAGCAGTCCGACGTCCATTCCCAGATGTTGCCCTGCATGTCGTAGAGGCCCCAGGGATTGGGCTTGTAGGTCCCGACCGGAGAGGTGTAGGCATAGCCGTCGCGGCACTGGAAGCGGTATTCGGGGCCCCTGGGCGCGTCCGCCATGGCGTCCGCCTGGTCGAAATCGGGCTGGTTCGAATATTCGCAGGCGCGCTCGTCACGCACGTCGCCCCAGGGAAATGCCGTGGTCGTGCCCGCACGCAGCGCATATTCGTACTGGGCCTCGTTGGGCACGGCATAGTCGTGGCCGGACTTCCTGCTCAGCCATCTGGCGTAGGCCTCCGCATCCTCGCCGCTGACGCAGACGACGGGGTGGCGATCGTCCTGGGGAAAGCTGGGATTGCGCCAGGTGACCCCAAGGGTGTCCTCATAGATGAAATGCCCGTCAGACATGTGCTGCGAGACGCAGGAATCCGAAGTCCGGTGTCCGGATTCCTCGACAAAGGTACGGAACTGGGCAACCGTGACAGGGTACATCCCCATGGCGAACGGCTTCGGGATCTTCACCTCGTGGACCGGCGACGACCTGCCTGCCTGGTGCTTGGGATAGCCGAAGGCGAGCTCCTTCTCGAGAGGCGTGCCCATCGTGAATTCTCCCGCCGGGATCGGCATCATCTCGGGACAATTCTCGCAGTCGCTAAAGGATTTGCCGTGATCGGACGCCGAGACCGGGGCCTCGACACCGGGGACGGCGCAGGCAATCGCAAGCAAGGGTGCGGTTAGGCAAAGCGAAAGGCGCATGAAGGAAACTCCTGTCTTCCTGATCCCATCAGGAGGTGTTCGGTCGGCAGCTGTCACCGCCGAGTGCGTGGTCAGTCGAGATAGTCCGGTGTCGGATAGGCCGGGATGGTAATGATCCTTGGCGTCTCCCAGCCGGCGCGCATCAGCAGGATGCCGGGCTTCGCAGGGTCGATCAGCTTGAGCGTGAAGGTCCGCGCAGGATAATTGTCGCGTGGCCCGAGCTCCTCGAGGCTTGCTTCGAATTCGGCGGCATTGGCGATGTTGCCGGAAGCGAGCAGCCGGGTTTCGATCTTTTCGATGCCGATCGGGGTGACGTGGACATAGGTGAGGTTGAAGGTCGACGGATCGACCGAGCGGCCCATCACCGTCAGTCCCGGATAGCGTCCCGATACGCAGTCGGCATAGTGCCGCATCTGTTCGTCGGTCAGGAAATCGCTGGCCCAGATCTTGCGGTAGCCCGCGACGTGATCGACCTTGAGGGCGATCAGCTTGTCATAGGCGGCATTGCGTGCCTCGGGCGCGGTTTCGCTGGCGGCAACGATCTCATGATAGTTCGGGTCGCCGGGCGATGCCGCCTTGATCTTCGCGAACTCGGTCGGTGTCATCTCGGTCAGGAATGACAGCTGCTGGACTCCGTTGAGATCGCCCAGTTGCTTGTCGGCAAAGTCGGTCACCCGGCAGGCGGCGGCATTGGCCGACGCGGATGCGAGGAGCAAGGTGGCGGCGCCAAGCGCGAAGCCGGTTCGAGCGAATATCCTCATATGTGTCTCAATCACTGACGTTCTGTCCTTCAAATTGCGGGCATGGTTCAAACGTCGACTGCAATCGCTT
>CAYPFE010000041.1:0-11917 GCA_964409895.1 uncultured Novosphingobium sp. | reverse complement strand
AAATGGACGAGAAGCGAGTCGAGGGATACCGCAACTTCGCCACCAAGCTGTGGAATGCCGCAAGGTTCTGCGAGAGCAACGGCATCGGAGCGAGCAACTCCATCGCCGCGCCGCAAGCGACGCTGGCGGTCAACAAGTGGATCATCGGCGAGGTGGTCGAAACACTGGCCGCGCTCGACAAGGCGATGGACGAGCTACGCTTCGATGCGGCAGCGAATGCCATCTACCACTTCGTCTGGGACCGCTTCTGCGACTGGTATATCGAGCTGGTCAAAGGCAATTTCGACGGCGAGACCCGGGCCGTCGCCGGCTGGGTGCTCGACCAGATCCTCGTCATGCTCCACCCCTTCATGCCCTTCGTCACCGAGGAGCTGTGGGGGGCGATGGGCGACAGGGCGAACTATCCGCTGATCACCGCCTCATGGCCGGAGCCAGGCGCTGGGGTCGATACGATCGCCAAGGCCGAAATCGAACTGGTCATCGAAGCGGTCAGGAACATTCGTTCGGCAAGGAACGAGCTCAACGTCCCGCCGGGCGTGCGGATGGAAGGTCATGTCGCGGGTGGCGCAGAGCACAATCGCCAGGCGCTGCATGCGAACATGGAGCTGATCGGCAGGCTGGCACGCGTCGCATGGACTGACTTGCCCGGCGAGAGGCTGGGTGAGAAGAATACGCTTCAAGTCACTGTTCTGGATATGACAATTGCACTCCAGCTCAAAGGCGTCATCGACATCAAAGCCGAGAAGATGCGTATATCAAGGTTACTTGAGGTTTCTGAGAAGGAACGCGACTCCCTCGCCAAGCGCCTGGAAAACCCCAATTTCGTCGAGAAGGCCAAGCCAGAGGCGGTCGACAAGGCGCGGGCTGATCACGCCCATCACCAGGGCGAGGCCGAGCGGCTGGCGGCGGCGCTGGCACGGTTAGGATAGATGCCCCTGACCCTCGCCGCCACGTCCCCTGGCGAACCGGAAATCTTCGCCTCGATCCAGGGCGAGGGCGTAAGCGCCGGGCGGCCCGCCACCTTCATCCGTCTGTCGCGCTGCAACCTTGCCTGCGTGTGGTGCGACACCCCTTACACCTGGCATTTCACCGGCGACAACCGGCCCCACCGCGACGAAGAAACCTATGACAACAGTGCCAACCAGGTGGTGCTGGAAGAGGCCGATGCTGCCTCTCACATCGCAGCGCTCGGCGGGAGGCGGCTGGTCGTCACCGGAGGCGAGCCCCTACTCCAGGCCCCGGCGCTGGCGCGCATGCTCGAGGTGCTGGCCGCCCTGCACCCCATGCATGTCGAGGTCGAGACCAACGGCACCGTGGCACCGCCGCCTGCCTTTGATGCGCAGGTCCACCAGTATAACGTCAGCCTGAAGCTGGCGAACAGTGGCAATCCTTCAGAACTGGCCCAGCGCCCGGACCGAATCGCGCAATGGGCTGACGATCAGCGCGCCTGGTTCAAATTCGTCATCGCCGACCCGCAGGACCTGAGCGAAATCCTTCAGATCCAGCGGGACTATGAAATTGCAGCTGGCCGTATATTCCTGATGCCGGAAGGCCGCGACGGCGCGACGCTCCACGAGCACATGCGCTGGCTGGGGGAAATCTGCCAGGACCACGGATTCAATCTCACAGACCGCTTGCATATCCACCTCTATGGCGACACGAGGGGGACGTGAGCGATCCTAACCTAGTTGAGAGTCCCGCGCCTTCCCCGCGTCATGACCATGTCGGCTCGCTGACAGAGGGGCCGATTTTGCGCACCCTCATCATGTTCTCGATTCCGACGATGGCGTCGAACATCCTGCAGACGCTGGGCGGCACGATCAACACGATCTGGGTCGGCCAGCTTCTGGGCGAATCCGCGCTGGCGGCGACCGTCAACGCCAACCTCGTGATGTTCGTGGTGTTCTCGACCGTGTTCGGCTTCGGCATGGCCGCAACCGTGCGTGTCGGCCACTATATCGGCGGCGGCCATCTCGACAGCGCACGCCGCATATTCGGCGCCGGCACCACCTTCTGCACGTTCTTCGCGACAGCCGGTGCAATCCTGGGCTGGATATTCGCCGAGCGGCTGCTTTGGCTGCTGGCGACACCTGAGGCCATCCGCGCCGAAGCGATGCAGTATCTGCGCGTGGTGTTCATCGGCATCCCGCTCTCGACCTTCTCGATGATGCTGTCGATGGGATTGCGCGGTGCGGGCGACGCGAAGACGCCGTTCTATTCGGTGATTGTCATCACGGTGCTGACTGTGGTGCTGAACCCGCTTCTGATACTTGGACTCGGTCCGTTTCCGCAGCTTGGCATTGCCGGCTCCGCGCTTGCCAACGTGCTCGCGAATGTTGGCGGTTTGCTGCTGCTCGTCATCTGGATGTACTGGCGCAACCTGCCGCTCAGGCTCAAGGGCCCGGAGCTTTCCTATCTCAATCCGATCAGCCCAGAGCTCGGCTACGTGCTGTCCAAGGGCGTGCCGATGGGCGCGCAGACGCTGCTCAATTCGGCCGCGGGCCTGATCATGCTGGGCTATGTCAACCGCGAGGGGATGCTGACGACGGCGGCATACGGCGCGGTGATGCAGGTGTGGAGCTATGTCCAGATGCCTGCCTTCGCGGTATCGATGGGCGTCAGCGCGATGGTCGCTCAAAGCATCGGGGCCGGCCAGCACGATCGGACAGAAAAGGTCACCAGGGCCGGTGTCGCCGCGACCCTCGTCATCACGGCGGTGCTGTCGATGCTCCTGCTCGCATTTGACACCCCGCTCCTCAGCCTGTTTCTCGGCCATGGCAGCGAGGCGGTGCCGATCGCCAACCGCATCCAGCTGATCGCGATCTGGTCCTGGGTGCTGAACGGCGTGATGATGACCCTGATGGGAACGCTGAGGTCCTATGGCGTGGTGATTGCCCCGCTGATCATCATGTTCCTCTCGCTCTATCCGGGAAGGCTGGGCTTCTACGAGGCCACTTACGGCATTCTCGGCGCCGATGCGCTGTGGCTGTCCTTCGTGTTTGGTGCGGCCGTGTCGCTGGTGCTGACCATGCTGCTCTATTGGCGCGGAAGCTGGCGCAAGTCGGTCGGGATCGAAGGTGACCCGCTGCCTGCGGAATAGGAGGAGTCTTTGCTGGATGCGGTCGGGACATCCGTCCCTCCCTTGCGGTTCCGGCCCTCTCCCCCGCCCAGCCACCCGATATCTTGCCTGATAGCGTATCGGGTGGCTGGGCGGGGGAGAGGGCCGGAACCGGGCGCAGGGACTGCCGAAGGCAGGCCCGAACAAACGCCACAAAAATCTTAGCGCCCCTGCGCGCGCCAGCGCTGGACGGTGCGGACGACCATCTCGTCTTCGCCGCCGCTCTGGGTCCACAGGTGGCTGAAGGAGGGGTCTTCCGAGGACGGCCGCTTGAACTCTTCGAGCTCGTCGAAGGTGACGCGAATCGGAATTGAGACACCCTCGCCGCAGATGATGCATTCGCGGTTCCTCAAGGCGGGAATGGAGTCGAGGAATCCGCGCGCGCCTTCAGGCATCGCCGCCTTGACGAAGGCCTGGTCGCGGTCGTTGTTGAGGCGCATCGAGATGATCGTGCCGCATTGCGACAGTACGCCTTCCGCGAGGTCGGACGGGCGCTGGGTGATGAGGCCAAGCGAAATGCCGTACTTACGGCCTTCCTTGGCGATGCGCGAGAGCACGCGGCCAACGGACGACCCATCTGCGTTCTTCTCGTTGGGAACGTAGCGGTGCGCTTCCTCGCAGACCAGCAGTACGGGCCGGGTCTTTTCCTCACGCGCCCAGATCGCGAAATCGAAGAGGAGGCGGCTGAGGACGGCGACGACTGTCGAGGTCACGTCGGACGGCACGCCCGAGACGTCGATGATCGTGATCGGCTTGCCACGCGCGGGCAGGCGAAAGATCTTGGCGAGGAATTCCGTCATCGTGTCGCCGACCAGCATGCCCGAGAACATGAACTGGTAGCGCGGATCGGACTTGAGTTCGTCGATCTTGTTCTTGATCCGGAGGTAGGGTGCACTGGTGCGTCCCTTGTCGAGCTTGCCCATCTCGTTGGAGATTATCGTGGTCAGGTCAGACAACAGATAGGGGATCGGCGCATCGACCGTGATCTTGCCCATCTGGTCGGCAAGCCTGTTCTTCATCCGCGCTTCATACAGACATTTGGACAGGATCTCCGCGTCCTCTTCCCTGTCACTGCCCCTCGTGGTCAGGAACATTTCACAATGCTCCTCGAAGTTCATAAGCCAGTAGGGCATCTGGAGATTGGAAACGTCCAGGCAAATGCCTGTGCTCTTGAAGGCGGCGCCATATTCCCCGTGCGGATCGATCATCAGCACATGGCCTTCAGGCGCATGCTCGCAGATGCGATGGAGGATCAGCGCAGCACTGGTCGACTTACCCGTACCTGTCGACCCGAGCAGCGCGAAGTGCTTGCCAAGTAGGGCGTCGATGTAGAGGGCAGCCGATATGTCCTTGGTCGGGTAGACATTTCCAATTCCGATGCTGGTACGCCCGTCGCTGGCGTAAATCTGTTTCAAGTCCTGGCTGGTCGCTGGATAAACCAGTGCACCAGGAATCGGGTAATTCGTTACACCGCGCCGGAAACTGTGGATACGTCCGGTCAGCCGTTCCTCGTCGCCCTCGCCAAGGAAGTCGATCGCAGCCAGGATTCCGCCCGGCGTCTTGGTATCCTGCTTCTGGTTACGCACGCTTGCGAGCAGCCACCCGCCGCCTACGCGAATCTTGATCTGGCTGCCCACCTGGCCGGCCAGCGCAATCGATGGATCACCGTCCGCGCTGCAATCGTTGAGGCGCTGCAAATCGAGCGCGACCTGGCTGCCGGCACCGCCGATTTCCAGGACAATGCCGATCGGTTCGCGTGCATTTTCCACACTGGACAAGTCGCCTTCGCCGGCAAGTTCTGCCGAACTCACTGTGCGAGCTTCATCAAATCCAGCGTTACGCATTTCCGTCATGCCGAGAGCCTAGCCTGTCTCTAACGTACATGCCCTGCTAGCTGTGCGAGGTTAATTTCCGGCTAAGAATATTCAGGTCAGCGAGAACAGGCGCCCTGCCATCCAGCCCATCGCCACGGATATCAGAACGGTAAGAAGCCCATAAATCACCGAAGCACTGTCCGCGAAATCCGCGACCGCACGCTCGATTCCGACCTTGCGGATTTCCACCTTACTGGCCGCCGTGGCGACCACTACCCCGTCGGAAATCGCAAATGTTTCAGCGGTATAGGTGCCAATCGGAACGCTCGACGGGAGCTGGATCCTGGCCTGGTAAAGAACCTGTTCGCTAACACTGACCGAACCTTCGCGCTGCCTGTACAACCCGTTGCGCGAATTGAGATCGACCAGACCTTCCGAAAACCGCAGCTGTTCATCGGGATCAATCTCGCCGATCGGCGACAGCTGAAGCCATGGCAGACCCAATTCGTAAATCGCGGCCGTCTTGTCGTCGACTATGTCCTTGATCGGCCTGGTCGAAGCCAGGGCATAATAGGAGGGTGCGGAACGGAATGCGGTGCTCTCCGCATTGATCCAGATGCCTGCAACCTTGCGCTTTTCGCGAAGCACGATCGACTGCCTCGGGCCCATCAGCACGACAACGATATCGTAATCCTTCGCCGCCCGGGTACCATCAGGATTGAGGATTGCGCCAAACAGCAGCAATTCCGTGCCGGTAAAACCCTGCCTCAACTGAATCTCGTGCTGTGACACATCCGGAACGAGGATCGGGTCGCGGGCGGCACCAAGCAACAGCAAAGCGAGCAAGGCGAGAACCGCCCTCACAGCGGCATCACCGAGTAGATCTCGTCCGGCCTGTAGCCAAGGCCGAGGGCCATTCTCACGGCAACGGCAAGGACAATGATCGCAAGAACCAGCCGGAGCTTCACCGGGTGAACTACCTGAGCGAACTTGGCGCCAAGCTGGGCTCCGGTGACCGAACCGAACAGCAGCAGCAAGGCAAGGACGATATCGACAGCTTTGGTCGTCATGGCGTGCATCATCGTCGTCGCCATGGTCACGAACAGGATCTGGAAAAGCGAAGTACCGACGACCACGCTCGCACTCATACCAAGGATATACAGCATCGCCGGTACCAGCACGAATCCTCCGCCGATTCCCATCAGCATGGTCAGTATTCCGACACCGACACCAAGGAGAAGCGGCGCAAGCGGCGAAATGTAGAGGCCCGAGCGATAGAAGCGCCATCGCATTGGCAGGCTGTATACCAGTGGGTGATGGCGTCGTTTGGTCGCAGGTATCGGCTTTCCGCTTCTCTCCGCACGAAGCCCCTGCAGGCTTTCGCGCGCCATGATCCAGCCGATCCCGCCGAGCATCAGTACATAGAGCACGCTGATCACCGTATCGATCTGTCCGAGCTGCTGGAGCAGCCGGAAAAGGCCCGCGCCGATCCCCGTCCCGATCACGCCTCCAGCGACCATCACTGAACCCATCTGGTAATCGACACCGCCCTGCCTGGCATGCGCGAAAACGCCTGACACGCTGGCGCCGGTAACCTGGCTCGCCGCCGATGCGGCGGCTACCGTTGGCGGCACGCCATAGAAAATCAGAAGCGGTGTGGTGAGAAAACCACCTCCCACCCCCAGCATGCCGGACAGCACGCCCATTATCCCACCGAGCCCCACAATTAAGAGACCGTTGACCGAGAGGTTGGCGATCGGAAGGTAGACGTCCATCTTCGCGCAATCGCTACCTTACCGGACGGCAGGAGGAAAGGCGCGTCTTAGAATCCTGCGGAAAGAGTGACGGCAGGACCCGATTTAGGCTCTGCATTTCCGGCGAGGCGAAAACGCCAATCGACCGCGAGACGGGCCGAGGCGCTTTTCGATATCGGCATGGCTACTGTCGCACCCGGTCCGGCATCGACGCGAGAGGCACCCTTCTGAATACCCGCCCAGGCGCCGCCGCCGGCGCGCAACTCTGTCCGCCCAAGCCAGGCAACGTCACGGTCCACCCGCAGCTGTCCATCCGCGAAGGCGGTCTTGTGCTTGCCCGCGACATAGCCGCCCTGGGCATAGAACTCGCCCCTCGCACCCATCGGCATGCGGAACGGCGGAATTTCGGTCCAGGCAAGTACGGCCGGACGGAACGATGACGATCCCGGCCTCGACGTCGCCCGCATTTCCGCGGCGACGGCAACCGGCACGCCAGATAGCGGCCGCGCCGACAGGCCGACCGCGGCTTCCTTTTCCTGCGAGCCGTTCAGCGCCGAAGTGGTCCACAGATAGGCAGTTGGTCTGAGCCCGCTGTGCTTCGCCAGACGATAGCGCAGCACCGAGCCGAACTGGCTTGCTCCATAGGTTGCAGGCTGCAGGCCGTTCGCGAGTGCGCCGTTACCGCCCCTGCGATGGAGCAACCAGGCGTCCATCGACCAGCGACGCGCGGCAGCGGGCTTCTGGTTCGTATCACCGATTGCCGTACTAGCCTCACCCCCGAGATTGGCGAAAAGTCCAGCGGGCAAGGGCATGCGCGAAACCGCCGCCATCCACATCATCTGGTGGGCTATTGCCACACGAACCGGAACGGAGCGTTCGACCGGCTCCGGAAGCGCCACATCCCGCGGTGCCGCAAACTGGCCGTATCTGTTCCAGAACATCGGTGCGACGGGATGGTGCGGCATGGGCTCACGAGGCAGGAAGCCATCGCGATAGGGTTGGTGCCAATCCTGCCGCCTCGCCGGCGCAAAACTTGGCGGCCATGGCGCATAGTCGTAGGCCTGCGTGTCTGAAAACGTGTAGTAGCCTTCACCGGGGAGCGACAGGGGCCCGGTTGGCGCGGTATCATCACGGGACCCCTCGCCCGCCGCGAAACCTTCGCCAATCGGCGTCAAGGCGAAATTCGGCTCTCTCACCGGTGACATGGCCGCGCTGTCCCAGACTGCCGTGCGGACACCAATCCATGCCAGCATCAGCATGACCAGCGCAAAAAGCGGCCTGCCGCGCGTATGACTGGCTGTATTCACCGCGTCGGCATCCCGTGATCGTCGGTTGCCGGATGATGCGTATGCTGCGTCTTTTCCCAGCTTGCGGCTTGCCCCCGCAGCGTGCCGATATACGCGGCCAGGCCGCGGCGGCCCGCCATGATCGATATGATATTGGCAACCGGAATCCTCAGAATCGACCGCAGCCCTTCCGCAAGACCGTATTCCCTGCCGGTAAAATATGCCCGCCAGGACGCACGCCAGACGAGGCTCGCAAAGCTCGCGATCAGCATGATTCGTAAAAGCGGCGACAGCGCCAGATCATTCTCCCACCCCGCCAGTCTTGCCGCTGCGAGGACTGCTTCGATCACCAGCAGACCGTATGCTGCGGCCAGCACCAGCGCCGTAAGCGGGCCGCGCCGGTCACGCAAAGACATCCAGAAGTCGACCTTCCGGCCGGACCAGCCCAACCGGTCCCAGCCCTGCAGGGCAATGCCATGCACCCAGCGTGCTTTCTGCCTGACCGAGGCCTCGATCGTGGACGGAAAGAAGGCTCGCGTCGCGACCAGCTCGCCGCGATAATCGCGCACGCGCACGAAGCTGCTTCTCGTAATGGCCCTGGAGATCAGCAATCCGAGTTCGTAGTCTTCGGTGAGGCATTCCGCCGCGAACGGCCCTTCGCCCGCCAGACCTCCGCGCGCTTCGCGCAGGCGCTCGAGCGCCACTCACGAGAAACCGCAGCCAACGCCGGCAGCCGGAATCGCCGCACCCACCGCATCGCGAACGACGAGCGTCTTGGCGTGGGCTTCGGCGAATTCGTCCGCATAGTGCCACGCGATCCAGCGCGAACCCGCATGGGGCTCAGGACGGACGGGCAGCTGGACGAAGTCGTTGCCATCCAGCGCCCGGTCGATCACCGCCAGCGCCGCCGGATGAACCATGTCTTCCGCATCATGAAGCACGATATTCGCAACATTCGCACCGCGACGCTGTTCGTCCGCCGCAAGCGCGCGATAGAGGCGGTTGAGACAGTCGGCCTTGGTCGTCGGCCCATCGCGATCATGGACCACCACCCTGACCCGGCCATCGCCTGCGCCAGCAGCTGCGGCCATGGCGGCGGAGATCGTTTCGGGGTCGTTGCGGTAACAGCCGACGTAAAGCATCAGCTCGCGTTGCGGCCAGGCGTGAAGCATGTGGCCGATGGTGTGACCGACAACAGACGACTCCTGCCATGCTGGCACAAATACCGCTGTCTTCTTCCGCAACGGCTCAGTCGCTTCACCTTGCTTCAGGCGAAAGTCGCGCGCTTTCCCGGTGAGCCGCAGCCAGAGCCAGCCAAGATCGACGACGAGTTCATCCACGGCACTGACAATGAACCAGAAGGCGGCGAACAGCAGCAGCTCCCGCTCGATCAGCTGCAAGCCGATCAATCCCTCGTTCAAAAAACCCAACGGCATCCATGAAGGGCCCCCGCCCTTTCCCGAAACTGGTTTATATTAAGGATGGTTACTCGTATTACTTCGCAGTTGCAACGATTTTTGGAGTTGTTCTACTGGCACTTTGGGCTTCAATGCAGCAAATTGAACTGCACGATGTAGACCATCCCTCCGGCGAGGTAGCCAACCAAAGCAAGTAAGCTGAACTTCCTTACGTACCAAAAGAAGTCGATCTTCGCGATGCCCATGGCGGCAACGCCAGCCGCCGATCCGATGATCAGGATAGAACCGCCGGTTCCCGCGCAATAGGCTAGGAATTCCCAGAGGAAGCTGTCGGTGGGATGTACCTCAATGCTGTACATCCCCATAGCCGCGGCAACCATCGGAACATTGTCGACGATTGCGCTGACCAGGCCGATGATGAACACGATCACGTCGAGCCTGCCAACGCTATTGTCGAGCCATGTCGCCAGGGCGGCCAGGAGCCCGGCATGCTGTAGTGTCGCTACAGCAAGAAGGATGCCGACAAAGAACATCACGGCCGGCATGTCGATCCGGGTCAGGGCATTGGCGATCGTGACATGATGACGCGCTTCGCCTTCCTTGCGCGGCCGGATCACTAGATCGCCTACCGCCCAGAGCACGCCGAGGCCGAATAGGATGCCGAGGAACGGCGGCAAATGCGTCACGGACTTGAAGATCGGCACCGAAATCAGCACTGCCAGGCCCATGATGAACATCAGGTTCCGTTCGAATTTCGTGGTGTAGGGAAGCCGCTGCTCTTCGACTGCAGCCGGCATCTCGAACGGTTTCCCGCGCAGGCTATAGCTAATCATCGTCAGAGGGACGATCATATTGACCAGCGATGGTACTATTACACCGGTAATGATCGGGATCGTCGTTACCTGACCACCGATCCACAGCATCGTCGTCGTCACGTCGCCCATCGGCGACCACGCGCCGCCAGCGTTGGCGGAAATGACAATGGCACCGGCCATGATAAGGAAGTCCTGCTGGTTCTTCAGCAGTTTGCGGCAGAGTGAAACCATGACGATGGTGGTTGTCAGGTTGTCAAGAATGGCGCTGAGAAAGAAGGTCACGAAGCCCACCATCCAGACAAAGGATGAAAGGCTTTTCGCCTTGATGCGGCTGGTGATCACCTCGAAGCCGTCGTGCGAGTCGACAACCTCTACCACCGTCATCGCCCCCATCAGGAAGAAGGCTATCTGCGCGGTCTCGATCAGGGAATGGGCGAGTTCCTCATCGACTACTTCAGGATTGCCAATGGACATGGCGTAGATGATCCACAGCAACCCGGCTCCGATCAGGCCGGCGGCAGCCTTGTTGATCTTGAGCTGCTCCTCGAACGCAATCGCCGCATAGGCGAGCACGAATACCGTAATTAGTGCTGCAATCATGTAATTCTTCCCCGCATCCCCGGACGCCTACCAGCTTCCAATATTTGGCATGTTTGACCACGGCTCCCGCTGCGGCAGCGGCCCTCCGTCCTGGATTAGCTCGACGGAAATGCCGTCGGGTGTCCTGACGAACGCCATGCGGCCATCGCGCGGTGGCCGGTTGATTGTTACGCCTGCGTCGAGAAGCGTCTGGCAGCTATCGTAAATGTCGTCAACGGCATAGGCGAGGTGGCCGAAGTTGCGTCCACCACCATAGTCTTCCGGGTCCCAATTATACGTCAGTTCCACCTCGGCAAGCCCGGCCTGGCCCGGGGCCGCCAGGAAAATCAGCGTGAACCGGCCCTGTTCGTTGTCATAGCGCCGCACTTCTTCCAGCCCGATAAGGCCGAAGAAGCGGATCGTCGCGTCGGGATCGCTGACACGGATCATGCTGTGCAGGAATTTCGTCATTTGGTCGCTCGTTTCCTCAATCTATCGCTCATGATGCACGGTTCATCGCTCATACAGCAATGCCGACGTAACCCACCCAAACCATCAGGGAGACCCAGCAATGACCGATCCTAGCGAAGAATCAACTCCTGCCGCCAGCTCAATTTTCCGTGACCGGACAAGCCAGAAATGGCTGGCGAGCTCGGGCATCCTGGCGGTGGGACTCGTCATCGGTGGTTATCTCCTGGGTGATGGGCTTACCCGCGCGCACGAAGCCGATCGCTCTGTGACTGTGCGCGGTCTCGCCGAGAAGGACGTGACCGCCGATCTTGCGACCTGGACGATTTCCTACTCCGAAACCGCCTCTGATCTCGCCAGCGCCCAATCGAGCATCGACCGCGACACCAAGGCGCTGCGCGACTATTTCAAGGAACTCGGCTTCCCCGCCGATGCCCTGCAGCCGACAGGCGTCAACGTCTCACAATATACCGACAACGGCATTCCCCGCTTCACCGTTCGCCAGCGCATGACCTTGCGCAGCAACGACATCAAGCTCGCGGAAAGGGCGGTCAGGCGCCAGTTCGACCTCGTCAGGCGCGGCGTCGTGCTCGAGGAAGGCTCAGGCGTGTCCTATACCTTCACCAAGCTCAACGACATCAAGCCAGAGATGGTGGCCGAAGCGA
>CAYPFE010000040.1:0-11971 GCA_964409895.1 uncultured Novosphingobium sp. | reverse complement strand
TTGAGTTGCCGGACCGCTATAGGACTGGGCCGGCTTTGTCACGCGCAACGGCCATCCGCGGTTGCTTTTCGCACCCGCGCGCCTAGACCGCCACCATGACCGAGGTCGATCCCCGGACCGCGGATGCCGAGTCCCTGCGCGAAGCCGATCGCCTGCCCGAAGGCGATCAGTTCGACGAGGAGAACCGGCTGAAACGCGAATTCGTCCGCTCCGTGCACGAGGCGCTGCACGAGGGCGACCACGACCGCGTCTACGACCTTGTCGAGCCGCTGCACACCGCCGACATCGCCGACCTTTTCGAACTGACCGACGCCGACGAACGGCTCGAGCTGTCCCGCGCGCTGCGCGACCTGATGAGCGTCGAAGTCATCGCCGAACTGAACGACCACGTCCGCGAATTGCTTGTCGAGGAACTGCCCGCCGATATTGTCGCGGATATCGCCGAACAGCTCGAAACCGACGACGCCGTGGCGATGATCGAGGATCTCGATGTCGAGGACCAGGAAGCGATCCTTGCTGAGCTCGAGCCGGAAGACCGCGCCGCGATTGAGGCCGGGCTTGCCTTCCCCGAGGAATCCGCGGGCCGGCTGATGAGCCGCGATTTCGTCGCGGTACCGGGCCATCTGACGGTCGGCGACCTCATCGATTTCCTGCGCGACAATCGCGAATTGCCCACCGAATTCTGGGAAGTATTCATCGTCGATCCGGCCCACCATCCGATCGGCACCTGCGAGCTTTCCTGGGTGCTGCGCACGCCGCGCCAGATCGCGCTCTCCGACGTAATGAAGCGCGACCAGACGCTGATCCCGGTCGACATGGACCAGGAGGAAGTAGCGCTGCGCTTCCAGAAATACGCGCTGATTTCCGCTGCCGTGGTCGACGAATCCGGGCGGCTGGTCGGCCAGATCACCGCCGACGACATCGTCCACATCATCCAGGAGGAAGCTGGCGAGGACGTGCTGCTGCTGTCCGGCGCCGGCGATGGCGACATCTACGAGCCGATCCGCGAGGCCTATTCCTCTCGCGTGCGCTGGCTCATCGCCAATCTCGGCACGGCGCTGGTCGCGAGTTTCATCATCTACCTGTTCGGAGCCGCGATCGAAAAGCTCGTCGCTCTCGCCGTGCTGATGCCGATCGTGGCCTCGATCGGCGGCAACGCGGGCACCCAGACCATGGCGGTTTCGGTCCGCGCCATCGCCATGAACCAGCTCACCAGCGCCAATTCGCTGCGGATCATCTGGCGGGAGTTCCTCGTCGCACTGCTGAACGGCGTTACCGTCGCCGCGCTGATCGGGCTGGGAACGGCGCTGCTGTTCACGCCGATGCTGGGTGCCGTGATTGCGCTCGCCATGGTGATAAACATCCTCGTCGCGGGTCTGGCAGGCGTTGCGGTGCCCGTGTTGTTCGACCGCATGGACCAGGACCCGGCCGTCGCCAGCTCGGTGTTCGTTACGATGATCACCGATTCGATGGGCTTCTTCGCCTTCCTCGGGCTTGCGGTGTGGAGCGGAATGGTGGGCTGATGCCGCTACACATGACCAAGATCTCGTTTCGCGCAAGAACACCAGAAAGCCTGCGCAACTGGCTTGAAGGCCATGACGAGGAAGCGCATCTCACCACCCGCTACCTGCCCAAGCGGCACGAGGAGATGCAGGGCGGTTCGCTCTACTGGATCATGGAGCACGCGATCATCGGGCGTTCGCCGATCCTGGGCTTCGCCCAGCGCGAGGACGGACGCTGGACGATAAGGCTGGAACCGCGCCTGATCCCGGTCGAGACCATACCGAGGCGGGCCCACCAGGGCTGGCGATACCTGGCCGGAAAGGACGCCCCGCGCGACCTTGCCGGGCTCGACGGAGATAGCGACGTGCTGCCGCCCAGGCTGGTCGGAGAACTGGCCAAGCTGGGACTGGTCTGAAAGCGGAAAAACGGAGAGGAACTGACATGGCGAATGCACCCACCGCAGAGGAACTCGGCCGCGAATATCTCCGCGCGCTGCAGGCCAAGGACAAGGCGGCGATCTTCGCGATCATTTCCGACGATTTCGCGCTGGAAGTGCCGCTCGACGTGGCAGGTGCGAACGATGGTTCGGACAGCTGGCGCGGACTGGAAGCCGCCGATGCCAATTACGACCTGACTTTCCAGATCATTCAGGACCTGGTTTACCCCGACATGGACTTCACACCTGGCACGAACCCGGATATCGCTTTCGCCGAAGGCATGGGCGAAATGCAAATGGCCAACGGCCGCCCCTATCGCAACTGCTACATCTTCCGCTTCGACGCACGCGATGGCAAGCTCTGGCGGATCAGGGAATACACCAATCCCGTGACCGGTGCGATCGCCTTTGGGATACCTTTGCCGCAATCGAGCGGCGACATGTCGGAAGGCTTCATCTGAGGCGCACTATTCGGCGGTATAGCCGCCGTCCACCACCAATTCCGCGCCGGTCATGAAGGACGCATCATCGCTGGCGAGGAACAGCACGGGCCGGGCAATTTCGCGCGGATCGCCAAGTCTTCCCATCGGCACCTTGGCCATTCCGGCAGCGACGAAAGCCTCTGCCTGGTCACCCAGACTGGCCAGCGCACCATGCACCAGCGGCGTGTTCGTGTAGCCGGGATGGATCGAATTGATGCGGATGTTGAGGCCGCGCCGGGCGCAATCGACCGCGGCCGCCTTGGTCATCGCCCTAACGCCGCCCTTGGTCGCGCTGTAGGCGGCGAGCTGCGGTTCACCGATCATGCCGGCGATCGAGGAATTGTTGACGATCGCGCCGCCCCCGGTCTTGCTCATCGCCCGGATCGCCGTCTGCATCCCGAAGAAGGTGCCATCGAGGTTGACGGCGTTGACGAAGCGCCACTGTTCCAGCGTGGTCGCGTCGACCAGCGCGAAATGCCCGCCGCCCGCATTGTTGAACAGCACGTCGAGCCTGCCATGCCGCGCGACGATATCGGCGACGAGGCTTTCCCAGGCCTCGGGATCGGTCACGTCGAGGCGGTGCGCTTCGACTGTCCTGCCCTCCGCAACGAGGCCGGCGAGCGCCGTATCCAGAGCATCCTTGTCGATATCGCTGGCGATCAGCACCGCGCCCTCGCGCCCGAATTCCTCGGCGCTTGCGAGCCCGATCCCGCTCGCCGCACCCGTCACCAGCACGATCTTGCCTAGGAAACGGTTCATTTTTCCCCTCCTGGTTTCGAGGTGGCAATTGCCAATCAGGCCGTCGCGAGCGCTGACTCCTTCGCATCCTCGAGGATCATGGCCGCACCCTTTTCACCCACCATGATCGACGGCGCATTGGTGTTGGCTGCCGGCATCACCGGCATGATCGAGGCGTCGACCACCCGAAGTCCCGCGATGCCCCGCACCCTGAGGCGCGGATCGACCACAGAAGCCTCGTCCCCGCCCATCCGGCAGGTCGCCACCGGGTGATAGCCGATCCCGGCGGTGCTGCGGATCGCCTGCTCCCACTCCGCGTCGCTTTGCGGCATCGGATCGGGCGCGAGCGGTCCCACGACGTGCCTGGCGAAGGCCGGCATGGTGAATATCTCCTGAATCTTCTTCGCACCGCTGATCATCGCCGCGATGTCGTCGGGATGGCCGAGCAGCCGGTGGTCGATCACCGGCTTGTCAAGCGGGTCCGCGCTCCTCAACCGTATTTCGCCACGGCTCTTGGGCTTGGCGACATTCGCGTAAACGACGACGCCCGGAAGCTCGTGCGGCTTCTGCGTCTTGGTGTTGTGCGCCATCAGGCCGAAGGAGTATTTGACGTCGGGAAAGTCGAGGTCCGGCCTTGAGCGAATATAGGCCATCGCCTCGACCGGGATGATCGTCATGAGCCCACGATTGGCGAAGAGGTATTTCAAGAACTCGCGCGCCAGCAGGTGCGGCTTGAACAGATTGTTCCAGGTCGGCGTATCGACCTGGAAGACCGAGTGGAAGCTCGCGTGCTCCTGCAGGTTCCTGCCGACTTCGGGAATGTCGCGGACGACTTCGACGCCCATCTCCCGCAAATGCGCGGCGGGGCCCAAACCGGAGCGCATCAGCACACCGGGCGAGTTGAGCGTGCCTGAGCTGACGATCACCTCACCTCGGCAGCGAACCTCCTGCGGGCTGTCGTCCTTGACATAACGCACGCCGACGGCGCGGTCATTCTTGATCAGCACCTTGTCGACCGTCGCTTCGGTGATGACGGTGAGGTTGGGCCGCTTCATCGCCTCGTCTAGGAATGCACGCGCGGCGCTGGAACGTTGGCCGTTCGCCTGGGTGCACAGCATGGTGAAGGCGCCGTCGACGTCGCCCGCGCAATAATCCTCGACCTTGCGCAGCCCGTATTCGCCGCAGGCCTCGACGAAGACCTTGGCCAGCGGATGCTTCATGCGCGGCTCGCTGACGCCGAGTGGACCGGTAGTGCCATGCGTCTGGCTGGGCTGGCCGGTAAAGCCTTCGGACTTGAGGAAGAAGGGGAACACCTCGTTCCAGCTCCAGCCGGTGCAGCCAAGATCGCCGGCCCAGCTGTCGTAGTCCTTCCTGTCGCCGCGGATATAGATCATGCCGTTGACCGACGAGCCGCCGCCGAGCATGCGGCCCGCGCTCCAGAACTGCTGGCGACCGCCCAGCGATGGATCGGGTTCGGTGGTCAGGCACCAGTCGTTCTCGGGCTTGCCGAGCTTGGTCATTCCGCCCGCCGGCATGCGGTTCATGAAGCCGTCGGCGGCAGGCCCGGCTTCGATCAGCACGACGCGGTTGGCCGGGTCTTCGGACAGGCGGTTGGCGAGGACGCAGCCGGCGCTCCCTCCGCCGGCGATCACGTAATCCGCTTCGTCAGGCTGCATCAGTCATCCTCGTCACCACCTTGCGCAGGTAATTGGCGTAAGTCTCCGGGTCCTGCGCTCCCGGGATCATGAAGCGGCCCTCGACCAGCATTGTCGGCACCGCGTTGATGCCCTTGCCGATGGCGTCCATTTCCTCCGCCTCGATCGTCCGGGCGAGGTTTTCGTCCGCCATCGCCGCAAGGGCACCCTCCCGGTCGAGACCGAGGCCTTCGGCGATGTCGGCAAGCACTTCTGCGTCGGAAATATTGCGCCGCTGCTGGAAATGGGCGTCGAACAGGGCGAGCTTGAGCCGCGTCTGCACCTCGGGACCGGCGGCATCGAGCGCCCAGTGCAGCAGCATGTGCGCGGCCCTCGTGTTCCACATCATCCGTGGCGGTTCGTCGCCCTCGCCAAGGTAGCGCATCTCGTAACCCGCAGCTTCGGCAATCGCTTGCATCTGCCGCATCGCACCGTCCGACGGCGGCTGACCATATTTGCGCATGATGTGCCGCCCCGCATCCTCGCCTTCTGCCGGCAAATCAGGATTGAGCTCGAAAGCACGCCAGCGGATCTCCGCTGCGATCTCGCCGTCAAGCTCTCCCAGCGCGGTTTCCAGCTGCTTGTAGCCGATGATGCACCACGGGCACATCACGTCCGACCAGATGTCGATGGTGAGTTTTACCGGCGCGGTCACGGTCCCTTCTCCACCCACCAGCGCATCAGTAGATGGGCGATGGCATAGCGCGGAGGACAGCCGAAGGCGCGGCCCTGTTCGCCACGCTCGATTGCTTCCAGCGCGTCGGCGACATCGGCGCGGGCGAACCAGCGGGCATCGTCGAGCTCGGTTTCGTCGATGGTGATCGAAGGGTCGTCGGCATAGGCATGGCAGCCGATCATCAGCGACGAGGGATAAGGCCATGGCTGGCAGAAGACATAGCTGACATCGCGCACGGCGACTCCGGCTTCCTCCAGCGTTTCGCGCGCGACCGCCTCTTCCAATGTCTCGCCCGGCTCGACGAAGCCAGCGAGCGCGGAATAATTGCCTTCGGGAAAGCGCGGCTGGCGGCCAAGCAGCAGGCTGTCGTTGTGCTCGACGATCATGATCGTCACCGGATCGACGCGCGGGAAGTGCTCGGCCTTGCAGGTGTCGCTGGTGCAGTCGCGCTGCCAGCCGCCCTTGGCGAGCTCGGTCGGTGCGCCGCATTGCGCGCAGAACCGGTGCCGCGCATGCCAGCCGACGATGCTGCGCGCGCCGCCGTACATCGCCAGGTCCTGCGCTCCGAGATACTGCATCGCCGCCCAGGAGCGCGGCCCCGCCGGCGCGCCGCTGCCGACAATGCCGGGCTGGACTTCGGCAAAACAGCCGCGCTCGCCATCAAGGCCGAGGAACACCAGCTCGCTGTCCGGATTGGCGTCCGCCAGCGTGCCCCACAGCAGATTGCCGTCGTCGTCCATCACCGGGTCGAGCCCTTCGAGCTTCATCAGCCGCGCCTTGCCGTTCATCTGCTGCCGCAGCGCATCCGGGCTCATGCGGACATGGTCGGCCCGGTCGATCGGCGATCCGGCGAAAGCGATATTGGGTCTGCTCATGTATTCTTCTCCAACAGGGCCATGACGTCGGCCTTGAGGGCCTTCTGGAAATCAGGCAGCAGGTCGAGCGCGTTGGGCGGCATGAACTGCACGAAGATCGAAGAGGTCAGCGCATTTCTCATGTCGACCATGCCAACGGTCCCCGCAGCGCCTGCCCAGCCGTAAATCCCCGCTTCGGGACCAACGCCGACCCGCCCGCCAGCGCCGAACTGGCTGGCAGGCGACATCATCGCCGGGCCTGCGACGCCTTCGGGAAGGAGATTGGCTGTGCCGACGCGCACCGCGAGTTCGCCCATCACCCGTTTGCCGTCGATCGCGCCGTAATTGGCGAGCATCCTCAGGAAACGGTCGTAATCGCGCGGCGTGCTGACCAGCCCCGCCCCGCCAAAAGGAAAGGCGGGATCGTCGAGGTAGATCGACTCCGCACCCTTGTCGATCGGCACCAGCCGCTCGGCGACGACGCCGTAATTGGTCGTCAGCCGGTGCGCTTCGCTGCCTGGTACGCGGAACCAGGTGCTGGGCATGCCTGCGGGATCGAAGATGCGCTCCTTCAGGAATTCATCGAAACTCTTGCCAGAAACGACTTCGATCACCCGGCCCATCAGGTCGAGCCCGACGCTATAGCTCCACTTGGTGCCGGGCTGGTAGACCAGCGGCACTTCGGCGAGACCGTCGGCGAATTTGGCCAAGCTACGCACCGGCTCGCCCCGCGACAGGCCCGGAATGGTGCGGCGGCTGATCTGCCCGGCGATAAGGCCTTTCTCTTCCATCAGTGCCTTGATCGGGCCCTGCTGGATGATTGTGTAGCCAAGCCCCGACGTGTGCGTGATGAGGTTGCGGATGCGGATCGGGCGCTGTTCCGGCTCCAATTCGGTGACCGAACCGTCGGGCGTCACCTGTACCTGCATGTCGCGAAACTTCGGCAGGATGTCATAGAGCGGCTGGTCGAGCCCGAGCTTGCCTTCATCGATCAGCAGCATCGCAGCCATGCCGGTGACGGGCTTGGTCATCGAATAGATGCGGAACAGGCTGTCCGGAGTCACCGGGTCGGGATCGGTAAAGCCTTCCGAGCCGCGTGCGACAAACTGGGTGCCCCGGCCCGGAAGGCCGAGGCTGGCCACCATGCCGGGGAACTTGCCCGGGCCTACCCATTTCTCGATCACCGCCCTGACATGGGGCAGCAGGTCCCGGGTCTGCGAGGCCCAGGCCAGCTTGGGCATCAGCGCAGCGCCGATTCCCGCTGCTGCGCCCAGCTGCAGCAGCATGCGCCGGTCGAGCCGTGCTTCGAGTTGTGCGATCTCGCTCATCGCTCTCCTTCTCCTTTCAGGCCCATCGCGAGGCGGGCCGCCTTAGCGAACAGCGTCGGCAGCCCCGCCCATTCCAGATCGTCGAGCGGCCACCATTCGCCATCGCTTTGCTCCAGACTAGCCAAATCGCCGGATGAATACACCTGCAAGTGCAATTCGAGCGCGAAATGGGTGAAGGCATGGTGAACGACACCGCCTGCCTGCCAGTCTCCGGCGAGAGGAGGGGTTGCGGAGCCATCGCCGCGCGCGTTCCAGCCGTCGTCGGGAAGTGCGCGCATCCCGCCAAGCATGCCCTTGCCCGGCCGGCGGACCAGCCAGACCGCATCGCCGCGTTCGATCCAGAAGGCCCTGCCCTGCCGGACCGGCTTGGCGCGCTTCGGCGGCTTGACCGGATATCGTTCAGGATCGCCTTCGCGCCGGGCTGCGCACTCGCCGGAGACCGGGCACAGCAGGCAGCGCGGCGCGCGCGTGGTGCAGACCGTCGCGCCGAGGTCCATCATCGCCTGCGCGAAATCGCCGGCACGGGCCTCGGGCGTGATCGCATCGGCGGCGTCGCGAATGGGCCTGCGTCCGGTCGGCAGAGGTTCGGCAATGGCGAACAGCCGCGAGACTACGCGCTCGACGTTGGCGTCAACCACCACTGCCCGCTTGTCGAAGGCAATCGCAGCCACCGCTGCGGCGGTATAGGCGCCAAGGCCCGGCAGTTTGCTTAACTCGTCCTCGCTGTCAGGGAAACGTCCGCCGCGCGACGCCACCGCCCGGGCGCAGGCGACAAGGTTGCGCGCCCTCGCATAATAGCCGAGCCCCGCCCAGGCGGCCATGACCTCGGCGTCCTGCGCCGCAGCCAATGCCTCCACTGTTGGCCAGCGACGGGTAAACTCGGCAAAATAGGGGATAACCGCTGCTGTCGTCGTCTGCTGCAGCATCACTTCGGACAGCCACACGCGATAGGGATCTGGGGGCGGCTCTCCCGGTTTCGCGCGCCAGGGCAGGTCGCGCGCATGCGCGGTGTACCAGTCGAGCAGCTGGGCTGCGATCATTCGCGTGCTGGCGTCCATCCTCGCGCTATGGCATTGGCGTGGCTGCAATGGAACGGGACAAGCAGGACAAGACCGGCAAGGAGCCGAAGCGCTACCAGCGGCCGCGCGGCGGGCCGGCGCGTTCGATCGCCGAACTGATGCCGGAAGTCGGGCGCACTGCGTTCCGCCGCTTCGGCTTCGTCCAGTCGAGCGTGGTGACCCGCTGGCCGGAAATCGTCGGCCCCCGCCATGCGAAGGTTTGCGCCCCAGAATCGATCCGTTTTCCGCCGGGCTCCAAGAGCGATGGCATCATGCAGCTGGTCGTCGTCCCCGCTCATGCACCGATCATCCAGCACGTGATTCCCGAGATCATCGAACGCGTGAACCGGTTTTTCGGCTATAATGCAGTGGCCAAGGTGAAACTCCGGCAAGGCGAGGTTAAGCCGCCACCTGCTTCACAGGCCAAGACCGCGCCGCCTTCGCTCCGTCCGGTTCCCCTCGAACTGAGCGAATCGCTGCGCGACATCGGGGATCCCGAACTGCGCGAGGTGCTCGAATCGCTGGCGCGCAGCATGAACAAGAATAACGAGGACCAGTAATGAAGCAGATTGTCCGGATCGCAGCGATCACCGCGGTGGCGGTCGCTACGATGGCTCCATCCAAACCGGCGCCCAACTGGCTTGCAACGGTCAACGTTACCGCTGCCGGCAGCCATGTGCTGGGCAACCCTGCCGCAAAGGTGAAGCTGGCCGAATATGTCAGCTATACCTGCTCGCATTGCGGCCATTTCCACCAGAAAGCCGATTCGGCCCTCAAGCTTGCCTATGTCCAGCCCGGCAAACTCTCGCTGGAAATACGCCACATCGTCCGCGATCCTGTCGATCTCACCGTCGCGATGCTTACCAATTGCGGTAAGCCGGGCGGCTTCTTCATCCGGCACAATGATTTCATGGCCGGCCAGGACAAATGGCTGGCGAAATACGGGTCGATGAACCAGGCCCAGCAGGCCAGATGGTACGCAGGCCCTACCGCTTCGCGTCTGCAAGCAGTGGCCCGCGATTTCGGCTTTTACGAGATCATGGCAAAGCGAGGATACACAACGTCAAAAGTCAACACCTGCCTCGCCGACAAGACCAAGGTGGACAAGCTGACCGGCCAGACCGCCCAGGCCGGCGAACAGGGCGTCAACGCCACGCCCAGCTTTGCGGTCAACGGCGTTGTGCTCGCCGGAACGCATGACTGGGACAGCCTCCAGACACAATTGGCGGCGCGATTCTGACGCACCGCCCGCTGGCGCATGACCGGGCGAATCTGTGGAGATTTCTCGGGAATTGAAGCGATTTGCCTTCTAACCACACGGCCGTTGCCCTAGCGTCCCGGGTCATTCGTACGAGGATTCTGCACATGGTTCGCCTTTCGATTCGCCGGATTTTGTTCGGTGCCTTCATCCTGCCGCTGGCACTTGCCGTCGCCGCCTGCGGCGGCAAGACTGACGAGATGGGCGGACTTTCGGGAGAAGTGATCGAGAAGGTAGCACCTCCCGAAGGTAAGGCCTGGGCCGACGTAATCGAAAAGACCGAGGAAGGCGGCTTTCGCATGGGCAACCCCGATGCGCCGATAAAGCTCATCGAATTCGCCTCGCTGACCTGCCCGCACTGCGCGCATTTCGCCGAGGAGAGTTCCGTCGAGCTGCGCGACACCTTCGTCGCCAGCGGACGGGTGAGCTGGGAATTCCGCAATTTCATCCTCAACCCGATCGACCTAACGATGGCGATGATGGTCCGTTGTGGCACGCCGGAGAGCTTCTTCGCGCTGACCGAACAGTCATTCCAGCATCAGGAGGAGATCGTCACCAACTGGGATTCCTCGACCGACGATGAGCGCGCCGCAGTTGTGGGCCTGACACCCGACAAGCGCTACATTTACATCGCCAAGCTTGCCAAACTCGCTGAGTTCTATGGCGCGCGAGGGATTGCCGTCGATCAGGCAACAACCTGCCTCTCGAATGCGGCGGCCGCCGAGACCTTGGTCGACGCGACCACCGAGCAGGGCGAGAAATACGACATCGCCGGTACGCCCGCCTTCGTGATCAACGGGGCGACGCAGAGCATCAACACCTGGCCGGAAATCAAGGCCAAGCTCGAAACCATGGGCGCGCGCTGAGGCACCGGGCGGATGGGTCAGGCGGGCAGCGCGATGCGGATCAAGCGACTCAAGCTCAGCGGCTTCAAGAGCTTTGTCGAGCCTGCCGAACTCAGGATCGAGCCAGGTCTGACCGGCGTCGTCGGCCCCAACGGCTGCGGCAAATCCAACCTGCTGGAAGCGATCCGCTGGGTCATGGGCGAAAGCTCGCCCAAGTCGATGCGCGGCGGCGGCATGGAGGACGTGATCTTCGCCGGTACGGCCGAGCGCCCTCCCCGCGCCTTTGCCGAAGTCGTCATGCTCGCAGAAGACGAATCGCGTGACGATCTGGAAGTCGTCCGCCGGATCGAGCGTGGTGCCGGCAGCGCCTATCGCATCAATGGCCGCGACGTTCGGGCGAAGGACGTGGCACTTATCTTCGCCGATGCCGCGACCGGCGCGCACTCACCGGCCCTTGTCAGCCAGGGAAGGATCGCCTCGGTGATCGCGGCCAAGCCGGCCGAGCGCCGGCTGATGCTGGAAGAGGCTGCAGGCATCGCCGGCCTGCACGTCCGCCGCAAGGACGCCGAGCAGAAGCTTCGTGCTACCGAAACCAACCTCGCCCGGCTCGAGGATATCATGGCCGGGCTCGACCGGCAGATCGCGACACTCAAGCGCCAGGCCCGTGCGGCCGAGCGTTACAAGGAGATGTCCGAGAAGATTCGCATCGCCGAAGGCAGGCTCGTCTTTGCGCGCTGGCGCGATGCGGCGCGGGCCGCCGATGCGGCCAGGGCCGAAGCCGAAGCCGCGGAATCCCGGGTCAGCGAGGCCCAGACTGCCGCAAAGGCCGCCCAGCAGGCGCAGGCCGCGATGGCGGCAGCGCTCGCAGAAGCGCGCGACGAGCTGGCCGACCGCCGCGACGACGCCACCGCGCATGGCCATCGCATGGCCGCACTCTCCAGCCAGCTCGAAGCAGCCGAAGAACGCCTTGCCGACCTCGACCGTCAGCAAGCGCTGCTCGAACGCGACCGCGACGATGCCGACCGGCTGACCTCCGACGCCGCGGCAGCGCTGGACCGCCTGCGCCGCGACCTTTCCGAAAGCGAAACCCGGCTCGAAG
>CAYPFE010000039.1:0-12255 GCA_964409895.1 uncultured Novosphingobium sp. | reverse complement strand
CGGCATGCGTTCGGCCCGCAGCGAGATACAGCTGGCTCGCGACGAGGTCACGGCTTGTCACCTCCTCGGTGACGGTGTGCTCGACCTGCAGGCGCGGGTTGGCCTCGATGAAGGCGAATTCGTCGTCCTGGCCGGTCCGGTCAAGGTCGACGAGGAATTCGAACGTGCCGATATTGTCGAAGCCGCAGTGACGGGCCATTGCGGTCGCGGCATCGAGCAGCCGTTGCCGCAAGCTTTCGTCCAGCGCGGGCGCGGGCGCGATTTCGATCAGCTTCTGGTTCTGACGCTGCAGGGTGCAGTCGCGTTCCCACAGGTGGCAGACTTGCTTGCCGTCGCCTGCGATTTGCACTTCGATATGGCGTGCCCGGCGGATGAAACGCTCGGCATAGATGGCATCGCTGCCGAAGGAGCGCATCGCCTCCGAACGGCATCTTTCGAGCGCAGATTCGAGTAAATCGGCGCTCTCGACCAGACGCATGCCTCGTCCGCCGCCGCCGGCAACCGCCTTGATCATCACGGCGCCACCAGGTCCCTGTTGCTCGAGGAAGTTATGCAATTCTACGAGGCTTGCAGGGCCTCGGGTGCCGTCGAGTATCGGCACGCCGCAGTCGCGCGCCAATGCCCGCGCCCGCGTCTTGTCACCGAACAGGTCTATCAGCTCCGCGCGGGGACCGACGAATGTCAGCCCTTCCTCGCCGCAGCGCCAGGCGAAGTCCGCGTTCTCGCTGAGGAAGCCATAGCCGGGGTGCACCGCGTCGCATCCGCTCGCCAGCGCCGCGCCGATGACCTGCTCGATATCGAGATAGGCCGCCGCGCCATTGCCTTCGAGCGGCACGATCTCGTCGCCGAAGTCCACGTGCAGCGATTGCGCATCGTCCTGCGAGTGTAGCGTCACGACCGGGATCGCCAGCTCCCGCGCGGTCCGCGCGATGCGGATGGCTATTTCCCCGCGATTGGCGACCAGCAGCTTATCGAACACCCCATGCCTCCGATTCCATTCGAGGTGGCGGGGTGTCCCCCTGCCTGTCAAGCCGATAATCCGCGCCGATTGATGGCGTGGAAACGCAATCGCTTTGACAATCGCCGGCAAGGCTGTTTGCATGGGAGGGTCGGGCAGCCGGCAGGACATTCGGGATGGGGAAGTCATGGATCTGGAACTCACTGGACGCCGCGCGCTGGTCACGGGCAGCAGCAGCGGGATCGGCGAGGCAACCGCGCGCATGCTGGCCGAGGAAGGCGCAAGGGTCGTCGTCCATGGTCGCAACCGCGAACGGGCCGAGGCTATCGCGGCGGAGATTGGCGCGGCGGGTGTCGCCATCGGCGAACTTTCGACTGACGAAGTGGCCGCTTCCGTCCACGCCGAAGCCGTCGCGGCGCTAGGCGGCAACATCGAAATCCTGATCAACAATGCTGGTGGCAGCCAGACCGGCAATTCGGCGACGCCCCCCGCCCAGATCACCGCCGAACAATTTTCGACCAACTATCACGCGAACACGCTGCCTGCGGTCCGGTTGTGCCGCCTGTCGCTGCCCGACATGATCGCCAACAAGTTCGGGCGGATCATCAATGTTTCGAGCGCGGTCGCAATGCAGCCGAACAACCTTGGCACCGACTATTCCGCTGCCAAGGCAGCGTTGCAGAACTATACGGTGAGCCTTGCCGGATCGCTCAAGGGCGTGGGCGTCACGGCGAATATCCTCACGCCGGGAGTCGTGCTTGCCGACGGGCTGCTGCGCTTCGGCCGCAAGAAATACGACAAGCCCGACATCACCTTCGACGAGCTCAACGAAAAATTTGTCGAGCAGAAGGTGTTCGATGTCCCGCCGGTCGGCCGGTTCGGCCTGACCCGCGATCTTGCCATCGTCGCCTGCATGCTGGCGAGCCCGCTGTCCGGCTATATCACCGGTGCGAATTACCGGGTCGATGGCGGGCAGGCGCGGGGATTGAATTGAGAATAAAGCCGTTCCGGTTCGTCGCAGATGAACTCCCCTCCCCTTCAGGGGAGGGGCCGGGGGTGGGGAAGTGCCACAAGCGCGGCGCGGGTGGCGTTTCCCCACCCCGCTGCGACTAGGCTCGCGCAGTTGCGCGAACCAAGTCTCGCTGCCTCTCCCCTGAAGAGGAGGGGGATGTTTCGGTTAGGGTCACTCAGATGACTGGCCCCCTCAAACCGGCGAAACCGAAACCTCAAGCCCCGAATAGAGCACCATGCCGGTGATCGAATCGACGTCGGTCGTCCCGGTCAGCCGGTTGACGTTGAGCTCGTCGGACCAGCCGTGCGGCACGTTTATGCAGCCAGGCCTGAGCGTATCGTCGATCTTGGCGATACGTCGGACGGTGCCGTTGACGCTGCGTACTTCGACCAGCGATCCCTCGCCGATATTGGCGGCTCTCGCGTCCTCTGAATGCATGATGACATGCGGTTCGTCGCGCAGTTCCAGCAGCTTGGAATTCTCGTGATACTTCTGCCGGCGCGGGATCAGGATCAACGATTTCGGTTCCTCCGGGCTTTCCCTTGACTCCAGCTCCTTGAGCTGTTCGGCGAGCGGCCAGGGGCACATCCGCCAGCCGCCGATCTTTGCATCGACGTGGCGCTGGGCCCAGCCAATCACCTTCGGCCCGGTTAGCAGGCGCTTTTCCTTGAGCTCATCGAAGTCGATCTCGGAACTGGACAGCAGCCAGCGCATCACGTCGTCGTCGGTGGCAATGTCGATATCTAGGCCGGGGAAGAAATCGATCCCCATGCGCTTGCCGAGCTGGCCGATGATCCACCAATAGGCCTTGCGCTCGCCCAGCGGCTTCACCACCGGCGGCGTGTACTGGGCGACCATGATCGGGAAGGCGCTGTCGGTGACGAATGTCATGTCGGAGCGTTCCAGCTGGTCCTTGCAGGGCAGGATATGCGTGGCAATGTCGGTCGTGCGCGTGTGCCGCACATCGAGTACGGCATGCACTTCAAGCTCTTTGAGCGATTCGTAGGTCAGCTTGGTATCGGGCAGGCAGACTTCCAGGTTTCCGCCGAAATTGACCATTGCGCGCAGGTTTCCGGCGGCGATTTCGTCGGGGATGGCACAGCACGGGAAATCGCCACCAGTACCCCTCAGCTCCGGGCGGCTGGCCGGGCCGGGGCGCATCCAGCCTTCTTCCGGAGCGGCAGGCAGGTCCTTCTTGTCCTTGCGGTTGATGAGGCCGGGGTTGACCCATGACCCACCCTCGCGGTCGAGCGACCCGGTCACGATCATCAGCGCCAGGCACATCCACTGAGTGACGTTGCCAGCGCGCTGCATCGTCACGCCGTTGCCGGTATCGACGGACAGGCGGCCCGCCTTGCGGATTGCGGCTAGGAGATCGCGCATTTCCTGCGGCTCGACACCGCTTACAGCGCTGGCATAATCGAGAGTGAAGCGTTCCACTGCCTGTTTGAGCTTGTCCGCGCCCTGCGCGTGCTTCTCGATATAGTCCCAGTCGGCCCCGTCCTCGAGCAGTTCGCGGATGAGCCAGGCGAGGATGGCGTAGTCGGTGCCCGCACGCGGTGCGATGTGGCCATCGGCGCGCTGTGCGGTCTCGGTCCTGCGCGGGTCCATCACCCAGACCTGTGCACCGCGTGCGCGCATGTCGCGCAAGGCCGCGGTCGGCGCGTGCATCTGCAAGGCACGTGCGTGCGAGAGCACGGGATTGGTCCCGACGAACAGGACCATGTGGCTGTTTTCGATGTCGACCCTCGGCTCCAGTCCCGTCAGGCTGGTCACCAGTTCGCCTGCCAGCGCCTTGGCGACGCTGTCGATGGTGATGTCGCTGTATGCGGACGGCGTGCCGATCTCGCGCTGGAAGGCAAGCAGGCTGACCAGACCGCTGGCGTCGAGGAAACCGCCGCCACCGATGAAAGTGCCGACCCCGACAGGGCCCGTTTCGGCGATGATGGCCTGCAGCTTTTCGGCAAGGTCGTCGAGGACGTGGTCCCATGTGGTCTCACGCAGCACCCCGTTTTCGCGGATCATCGGGACTTCGATGCGATCCTCGCGATGATGGTCCTGCGGCAGCGCGCGGCCCTTCGGGCAGGTGTAGCCTTTCGAGACGGGATGGTCAGTGTCGGCGCGGACCTTGAGCACTTGCTCGCCGTCCACTTCGGCGATGATCCCGCAGCTCGATCCGCAGATGCGGCAGAACGACTTCTTTTCCTCGATCGCCATAGTTGTCCTTTCAGGTCGCAAGCGCTCCGCAAGCTTGCCAAAGCGCAGGCGGCAACGGAACTGTTTTCTTGGGGCGAACTGCTGGGAAGGTGCCGTTGACGCTCGACAAGGATGCCCATAGCATCGCCAGCGAGAGGGAAGAGCGATGACCAGATACGACGTTTCCAGGCGTGCAATCTCGCGGCTGACAGCCGGTATCGGTGCGCTTGCGGTGATGCTGGCGGCGCCTGCTACCGGCTATGTCGGAGATAGCTATGTTCGCATTCCGGGCATGGGCGGCCAACCTGCGAGCAATGCTTATGACGGCTGGATCAGGATAGAGGCGCACTACTGGAAACATGACGAGGACGGCCTGTTCGCGAAGATCCGGCGCGGCGGCTTTTCCCGCGAGAAGAAGTTCTATTCGACGTCCGGCGCTCCACAGGACGGGCCCGAGGGGCTGGTGCTTTCCTTGGCCAAGGAAAGCCCGGCCTTACCCGGCCTGATGAAGGCCTGCGCCGACGGGGCGACCGTGCCGGAGATGACTTTCGCCGAATCCGCAGCACTCGGCCGGGGGCTGCGTGAGCTGGGGCCGAGGCCCGATGCGATCCCGGCGTTCTTCGAATACCGCCTGAAGGATGCGCGCATCGCCTCCTGCCCGGTCGCCGCCGAGGCGCCCGAACAGGCATTCGTCATCAGCTTTGCCGACATCGACTGGACGAACTATTCGGGCGACCCCAAAGGCGTCGCCAATCCGCTCAGCCCGCCGGTCTGGCCGACGCTTGAGCTGACCGGTGAAAGCCGCACCTTCGTGGTGCCGTGGTTCGCCTATGCCTTCGACGTCAGCGAGGACCAGTGCAGCGGCGTCAATGCCCGCCCGCCGCAGGACGCCTTCTACGAACTGCTCCCGAGCGATGTCGCCGCGAAGGAGAGAGTCGAGCGCGATGCCAATGGTGGCGTCGGCTACGAGAACGGCGAGATGGAGCGGCGCGGTCCCGAACGGCTCAACGCGACGCTGCTTCCCGGAATTGTCAGGGATCCCGGCCTTATCACTCCTTCGGTAAAGTTTGCCCGGGGACTCGACCTCGACAATCACAGCGGCAAGGGCCGGCCGGCCGCGGGAACATGCCGTCACGAGAATTTTAGCGCCCTCGACGGGCGCGCCGGCATCGACAATCAGCTGTTCCGGGTGTTCGGCTGCATCAAGGGTCACATGGGTCATCGCGGCTTCCACCCGCAATATGCGAACGAGCAGCGCCGCAACGGCATGCTGTCGGTGCTGGTGCGGATCGACGGGATCGACGATTTCGCGCAGGACGACGAGGTCTATGTCTCGATCCTCTACAGCCTCGACAAGATGACCAAGAATGCCGACGGCAAGCTGATCCTCGCAGATTATACCTACCGGCTGACGGATAATCCCGAATACAGCTACTACGCCTTCCGCTTCCGGGGGCGGATCGAGGATGGCACGGTGGTCACCGACCGGGTCGAGAAGATGCAGGTCAACCTCGCGCTCGACAGCGAGCTGACGCTGCACCATGCCGGTATGCGGCTCAGGTTCATGGAGGACGGGTCGCTGAAAGGCGTGCTCGGCGGCTACCAGGACTGGCGCAAAATCCTGATGGTCAACGGCAGCTCGACCCAGGAGGTCAATTACGGGCTGTCGGTGCCAGGTATCTACAACGCGCTGCGGCGCTATGCAGATGGCATGAAGGACCCGGTCACGGGGCAGTGCAACGGGATTTCATCAGCCTATGACATCGAAGGCGTGCCTGCCTTCCTGCCGCCGGCGCAATCGAGCATGCTGGTTGTGCGCCCGGGCACCGGCGGACTGTCGATGCGGCGATGAGATACGGGCGGCTTCTCTCCGCGGGTTCGGGACTACTCGCCAGCCTGGCGCTGGCGCTGGCTGCCCCTTGGGCCACCGATGCAGGCAAGGCCGAGGCTGTCTCGCCAGCGCCAGCCATGCAACTTGGTGCGCCAGTCTCCTTCCGGCGGCTGAGTGAAGAACAGTACAAGCTCTCCATCGCCCTAATCTTCGGTGACGACGTTGCCATTCCCGGGCGGTTCGAGCCGCCGCTGCGCAAGGACGGTCTGATGGCGATCGGGGACAGCAGCGTCTCGGTCTCGTCCAGCGGCTTCGAACAATACGAATTGCGCGCAAGGGAGATCGCCGGCCAGGTGACCTCGGCAGAGTGGCGGGACAAGCTGCACGGCTGCAAGCCGAAGGGCAGCGCATTCGACCTCGCCTGCGCGAGCGAGCTTCTCGCCCATTACGGCAGGATGCTCTATCGCCGTCCCCTGACCAGCCATGAGCTCGGCTCGGTGGTCGCACTCGCGGCAGCCGGAGCGTCGGGCGATCATTACAAGGGCATCGAAACCGGGCTGGCGCGCCTGCTGCTGTCTCCCAATTTCCTGTTTCGCATCGAAAGGCTTTCTAGCGGTCCGCGCGACGGGATGGCCCGGCTCGATGACTACTCGCTGGCGAGCCGGATCAGTTTCCTGTTGTGGGATGCCCCGCCCGACGATGCCTTGCTCGATGCGGCTGCGGCCGGAAAGCTGGGCACGGCAGACGGCCTTGCCGGCGAGGTCGACCGGATGCTGGCTTCGCCCAGGCTCGAACAGGGCGTACGCGCGTTCTTTTCCGACATGTTTGCCTATGAACAGTTCGACGGGTTGACCAAGGATCAGGCGATCTACCCCAAATACACCTCGCAGCTGGCCCGCGATGCGGAGGAACAGGCGCTGCGCACCATCGTCCAGCTGCTCGTCACCGAACGCGGCGACTATCGCGAGTTGTTCACCACCCGTCGCACTTTCCTCAACCGCAATCTTGGCGCTCTCTACCGGGTACCGGTGAGCGAAGCAGGCGTCGACGGCTGGGTGCCATACACATTTCCGGACGACCAGCCGCGTGCAGGCATCCTTTCGCTGGCCGCCTTCCTGATGCTCGATCCGACACATGAAGGCCGGGGGTCGCCGACGATCAGGGGCAAGAACGTGCGCGAGCTGTTCCTGTGCCAGCCGGTTCCGCCGCCGCCGCCGAACGTCGATTTTGCCATTGTTCAAGATACCTCCGATCCCAATTTCCGTACGGCACGCCAGCGCCTTGCCAAGCACGCAGAGGAGCCAGCCTGCGCAGGTTGCCATGCGATTACCGATCCGATCGGCCTTTCCATGGAGAATTACGATGCGGTGGGCGCGTTCCGGACGCATGAGAATGGCGCGCTGATCGACACCAGCGGCCATTTCGAAGGGCGCGATTACAACAATCTCGTCGAATTCGGGGCGGTGCTCTCCAAGAATCCCGCCACATCGCAATGCATCGTCCAGCGGGTGCTGGAATATGCGACAGGCCGCACCGCCGACGATGGCGACTGGACGTGGATGGACGAGGCTGCCCCGGAATTTGCTGCCGGCGGCCATGTCATCCCGGCACTGCTCAGGCAGGTGGCGACAAGCGATGCGTTCGGCCGGGCGGGGCCGGTGCTGGCGGCGAAGGATTGAGGAGGCGCATGATGACTCGCTGGTCCAGGCGTTCGGTGCTGAGAGGCGCGCTTCGCGGCGCTGGTGTCGCCGTGGCACTGCCGCTGCTCGACATGTTTCTCGACAACAATGGCCAGGCGTTGGCGTCTGGCGCGCCGATGCCGGTGCGCTTCGGCACCTGGTTCTGGGGCTGCGGCGTCAACCAGGCGCGCTGGGTACCGGATCGCACCGGGACGGATTACGACCTCAAGCCGGAGCTCGTCCCGATCGCGCCCTACCAGGACAAGGTGACGGTACTCTCGGGCTTCAACTGCCTTCTCGGAAAGGAGGCGAACCTGCCGCACTGGTCCGGCGTGATGGCGACCTTCACCGGTTCCGCTCCGTTCAAGGGCGGCATGGGCAGCGGTAGTACGGAGTATCCCACGCTCGACACCATCATCGCCGATGCCATCGGCAAGTCGAACCGCTTCAGGTCGCTCGAAGTGGCCTGCACCGGCCAGTCGAGCGTAAGCTACTCGATGCGCGCGGGCTCGACGGTCAATCCCAGCGAAGTCGATCCGGTACACCTCTACCAGCGCATTTTCGGTGCAGATTTCGCGGACCCCAATGCATCGGAGTTTGAACCCGATCCGGCTGTCATGCTGCGCCAGAGCGTACTCAGCACTGTCAGCGACGAACGCAAGGACCTGATGCGAGTGGCGGGATCCGCGGATCGCGAAAGGATCGACCAGTATTTCACCTCCGTGCGCGAGCTGGAGCAGCAACTTGGCAACATGCTCAAGCCGCCGCCGCCCGCCGAGGCCTGCGTGGTGCCCGAAAAACCCGAAGGCATCGAACTTGGCCCGACCTGGGATGTCGCGGTGAAGAGCCATGACATGCTCTCGCAGCTCGCGGTGCTGGCGCTGGCCTGCAACCAGACGCGCGTGTTCAACATTGCGCTGTCGACGGCGGCCTCCAACCTCAGGCGGAGCGACTCGCCGATCTCCTTCCACGAGCTAACGCACGAGGAGCCGGTTGACCTGGCACTCGGCTACCAGCCGGAATCGACATTCTTCATCGAACGCAGCATGGAGGCCTTCGCCAGCCTGCTAGCCAAGATGGAGGCAGTGAAGGAAGGCGACGGCACCCTGCTCGACAACTGCCTGGTGCTGGCAACGTCGGAGAGCAACTTCGCCAAGATTCACTCGCTGGATTCGCTGCCGATCATGGTTGCGGGCAAGGCCGGTGGCAAGTGGCGGTCCGGCCAGCATATCGCGGGCAATGGCGATGCCAGTTCACGGGTCGGCCTGACCATCCAGCAGGCGCTCGGCCTGCCCGCCGGCAGCTGGGGGACGGACGCCATGGCTACGTCGAAGCCGATATCCGAAGTACTTTCCTGATTTGGCAGTTGGCCGAAATTACCATTCACGAACCCCAAATCCCGTCTGTCCTGAGCTTGTCGAAGGACTGCCTTTCTTCTGGCGCAGCGCACAAAGGAAGGACGGCCCTTCGACAAGCTCAGGGCGAACGGGGTTTAGTCAATTAGATCGATCCCTGCGCTGGCTACTACTTGAACTTCGGCACGGTCGAGAAGGCTTCCACCTCGGCTTTCTGCGCCGGCGCGGGGCCGAAACCGATGTCCTCTATCGGCCAGTCTAGACCGGCGCTGGCGATCTGCGAGGCGGCGGCGAGCTTTTCTTCGTCCTCGCCGGCGATGAAGCCGTCGATCAGGCGCTGGTAATTGCTGATTAGACCCTCAATCGCATGGGATAGCCGCATGAAGGTGAAGCCGGGGGCATGCAGCCCCAGCTGCTGGCGCGGGATATTGTCGAAGTCCTGCCGGGTGATCGGCGGCAGGCGCGGATCGTCGAGCGCGACGCGTTCGGGCGGCATCGGGCGCGGCGGCTCCTCGCCCCTGGGATAGAGGATCAGCGAGCCTTCCTCGAACAAGCAAGTCTCCGCGGTCAGCGGGCGGATGCGGTACATCGTCATGTTGCCGAACTGGGTCAGCAGGAAGTAGTTGGGAAAGACGTAGCGCCGCAGCAGATCGGGATGGGCGGCAAGTTCGTTGAGGTCGGGCATAGCCACACCGCGCTCGCGCCCGCGCCGGGTGATTTCCGCGTTCACCTGCGTGAAGAAATGCCCGATCGCTTCACTAGGATTTTCAGGCAGTTCCAGCGTGTCCTTGAGGTCGCGCATGATCGCGACGTCACTGGCATGGACCATTCCCGACATGCCGTGGCTCAGCACCGCGTTCATCTCGACCATCCGGTCGACGGCAGCCCGAGAATCCATCTGTGTCGGGGGCAGGGGTGCGTCGGGCGGAACATAGGGGTCCATGCCTGGCAGCAGGATGTCCTGCAGTTCGGGATGGGTGCGCATGACATGAAGACCTTCCATGAAGGCTTCCATGGCGAGCTTCCAGTTGGCGGGCACGACCGCTTCCAGACGCCACTCGATCTTCAATTCCGCGACATTGTGCGGATCGAGCCGCCGGGCGATCGGCCCGATGTAATCCATAAGCGGCAGGGCATCGTCGTCGAAATTGATGAAGGCACAGCCGCCCCACAGCTCGACGCGAACCGGCACGAGGTTTAGCTCACGGGGGTCGAGCATCTCGTCGCTGAACAGTTGCCTGCCATGGATATAGGTACTGCGGCCATCGATATCGTAACGCCAGCCGTGGAACGGGCAGATGAAGCCGCTTCCCTTGGCGTTGCCGCAGCCCTCTGCGAGCTTCATGCCGCGATGGACGCAGGCGTTGTGGAACGCCTTCACCCCGTCCTTCGAACGCACCAGGATCACCGACTTGTCGAGGATGCGGTATTCGACCCAGTCGCCGACTTCCGGGATTTCCTCGAGCCTGCAGGCCATCTGCCACACGCGCGGCCAGAAATGCTCGTTTTCGAGCTGGAAGAAGGTTTGGTCGTAATAGCGCTCCTTGGGGATGCGCTCGGGATGGGTGATGGCGAAGGGTACGTCGCGCTCAGTCATGATCTCGAACCTCAGTCTCTAGTCGCCGGATCATAGGGCTGGGCGCCGTCGAAGATTTCGTGGCCGCCATAGCCGATGATCGAAGAGTGGACGCCAGCCATCACTTCGTCCCAATGCGCGGCGAGGCTGTCGATCGTCAGCTCCGGATCGGTGAAGCCCTCGGTCTGCGCCAGGTAGACGCGCTTCACCATTCCGGCGACGGCGTCGATGCACTCGCCGGTCACCGGGCAATCGTCATGCGAGAGGAAGGCGACGGCGGGCGAACTCAGCTCGGCGGGCGATTGCTTGGCGAGTTCGTAGATAAACGAGCCTTCCTGCTGGGTCGCCATGACGAGGCGCGAGAATCCGCCGGGGTTGACCGAATTGGCCTTGATGCCGTGCGGCGCTCCTTCCGACGCCAGACTGCGGGTCAGCGAAAAGATGCCGCCCTTGCTTGCGGCGTAGGCGGCGACCCCGGCCCCGCCCGCGATCGCGCCCGAGGCGATGTTGACGATGCGGCCGTGCCCTTTCGCCTTCATGTGCGGCCAGGCGGCCTTGCAGGTATAGGCACAGCCCATCAGGTTGACCTGGATGTGGCGTTCGAAATCCTTCGGCGTCAGCTCCTCAAACAAGGCGGTGATCGAGAAGGCGGCGTTGTTGACGAGAATGTCGATGCTGCCGAAGGCGTCGAGCGCGGTACCGACCATCGCCTCCGCGCCTTCCATCGACGCAACGCTGTTGGTATCGGCGACCGCCTTGCCGCCTGCCGCGCGGATTTCCTCGGCGACAGCCTCGGCATTGGCGGGATAGGGATAGTTCGGGGTTTCGGCGGCGGCGCCGATGTCGTTGACGACGACGTTCGCCCCAAGGCTGGCGAGGAGCATGGCATGCGCACGGCCAAGGCTCGGGTTTCCCCCGGCGCCCGTGACCACCGCCGTGCGGCCTTCGAAACGTAACTGGCTCATTCCTCTCCCTTATCTTCCCTCAATCGGGGAACAGCGGTTCGGCGTTGCGGATGTAGAACTTCTCGATCATGTCCGGGCCGAAGGGTGCGATCTTCTGATAGGTCTGGTTGATCATGTCCTTGCCGCCTTCGAGATGCGGATAGTCGCTGGCGAAACAGATCACGTCCTCCATGCCGTCGTTCTCGACGTAGCTCGCAAGGTCCTCCCATGGGAACACCGAGAAGCGGACATGGCGTTTCAGGAACTCCGATGGCGGTTCGGGCAGCGTCTTGCCGGGGACGCCCATGCCCTGCAGCACGTTGAACCACAGGTTCATCGTCTTGAGCATCTGCCCGACCCAGTATGCGCCGATCTCGATCACGCCGAGTGTAAGCTCCGGATGGCGTACGAAGACGCCGCCCAGTACCATTGTCTGCACGAAGTTCTGCGCCGGTACATAGGTCATCGCCGTGTACCATGGGTCCGAACTGAACTCACCCAGCGAACGGTAGCCTTCGAAGGCGGGGGCGTCGTGCCAGACCTTCATCGGCTCGAAGAACTTGCCCTCGCTGCCGAGATGCAGGATCGGAACGCAACGTGCTTCCTCGAGCAGCGCCCAGAACGGTTCGAGGTCCGGATGGGCGGGCGACCTGTTTCCAGGAGCCATCGAAGCGGGCAGCATTACCGCGCGAATACCGGCGTCG
>CAYPFE010000038.1:0-12349 GCA_964409895.1 uncultured Novosphingobium sp. | reverse complement strand
ATAGCCGGTTCTCTAACTCTCAAAATGGCCCACTTTTCTGGGGGCAGATCAAGGCTGTTCGCCGAAGCTACGGCCATAGGCGGGCCAGTCGTCGCCATCGGCTGTGTCGAGCAGCCTGGCCACGCTGTCCCGGGCTATGGGCGTGCAGGCGGTGATGCATGCCGCCAGTGCGAGAAGTATGAAGCGTATCGTCACTTTCTAAGCGATCACCGCGCCGACCTTCGCGCCGGGCGTGAAGCGCGCGGGGATGGCGATGTAGCCGTTGACGCCGCTGATCGAGGGGTATGGCCTGACGCCCGCCTCGTCGACTGTGTAGTCGGGCAGCCGGCGCAGCACCTCGCTCACCATCTCCTGGAACATCATCCGCGCCAGGAACGAGCCGAGGCAGCGGTGCATGCCAGAGCCAAAGCCGATGTGCTTGTTGGGGAAGCGGTCGATCTTCACCGTCTCCGGGTCCTCGAATGCCTCGGGATCGCGGTTGCCTGCGGAATAGGCGATCAGCACTCTCTCGCCCTGCTTGATCGGCCAGCCGTTGACCTCGGTATCCTTGATCGCGGTACGGCTCAGCGCGTGGATCGGCGAGAAGTAGCGGATGAACTCCTCGCAGGCGAAGGGCAGAAGATCGGGGTCGTCGATCAGCCGCTGGCGATCCTGCGGGTTGCGCGCGAGGTAAAGCAGTGCGTGCGAAGTCAGCGCCGTCGTCGTGTCGACACCGCCTGCCAGGATGTTGAAGGAAAGGTCCCGCTTCTGCTGCCATGTCAGCGGCTCGCCGTTGATCTTGCCGGTAGCGAGCATGGTCAGGAAATCGTCCTTCGGCTCCACTTCGCGCTTGGCGATCTCCTCGTCGACACGCTCGCGGAAATAGTCGAGCCCGCGTATCGTTTCCTCCCATCGCGGATCGTGGATCGAGGTATGGGTCATGCGATGGAACGGGTCGGCGAACTTGCGCCACTCTTCGAGCGGGAAGCCGAAAATCTCCATCGTCACCAGCGCGGGCAGCGGGCTGGTGAGATCGTCGACGATGTCCATCTCGCCCTTCTCGATCACCATGTCGATCACCGCGGCGGTCAGCTCACGTGCCTTCGCTCGCCGTTCCTCGATCGCGCGCGGGGCGAAGTTGCGGTTGAGGAAGCGGCGGATACCCTCCCATTCGGGATTGTCCGCCTCGTTGGGGATGCCGCGCGTGGTGCCGGTCGCGGGAATCGTGACGCCGCCGGTCGAGGTGCCGGTCTCGAAGTCGACTTCCTTGTGCGCGGAGAAGGCGTCGGAATTCTGGGTGACGCCGACGATGTCGGCGAGACGCGTCGCCACCCAGAATCCCCCGTAGCTCTCCGTCCACGCGCGCGGGGTTTCCTCGCGCAGCTTGCGAAACTCGTCCGGCCAGTGCCGGGCGTGTTCCTCGGTGTGGTGATCGAACTGGACAGGACAGGCCTTCGCCGCCTCGCTGTCGAACTGAGGCATGTCCGTGGCTCCTTTCAACTGGTGCTGATCGCGCCCTCGGGGCAGCTGCGGACCGCCTTTTCTACGGCGGCCTCATGTTCCGACGGGACGTTCTCATCCTCGACGAAGGCGTGACCGTCCTCGTCGCTCAGCTGGAAGACGACGGGACAAGCGAGCGCACACATCGCGTGGCCCTGGCACAAGTCAGCATCGATCCGCACTTTCATCGGTAGTCTCCCTGAGGGGGGTGGCTTCAGTTCACCAGCAGGTCTTCGCCGAAATAGGGCCGCAGCCCCGCGTCGGTCTCGTTGGGCGGCGGCTGGGTCGGATCGAGCAGCCAGCTCCACATGCGGCGGAAATCGACCGGGCCGTTCACGGCCGAACGGCCATGGTCGTTGCGGTAATAGTTCTTCACCCGCGGATCCATGTAGATCATCAGCTTTTCGCATGCGTCGAGCTCGTCATTGAAGCGCCAGTACGCGTCCGCCTTTACGTCGACGGCCTTCTTGTCCTTCTCGATCAGGCCGGCGATGCAGCGCAGCGCGAAGCGGATCTCGATTTCGAGCAGGTCGATGATCTGGAAGCCGCCGAAGTTGTTGGTGTTGGGGCCGTAGGACATGAAGAAATTCGGAAAGCCCGGCAGCATCGAACCGATATAGGCCCGAGCGCCGTCTTTTGCCCAAAGCTCCTCGACCTTTACCCCATCGCGGCCCCGGATTTCCATCGGCCAGAGGAAGTCGTTGGCCTTGAAGCCGGTGGCATAGATGATGACGTCGAGCGGGATCTCCTCGCCGTTGGAGACAATGCCGTTTTCCGTGATGCGCTCGATGCCGTCGGTCTGCAGCGTGACGTTGTCGCGCAGCAGCGCCTCGTAGATCGAATCCTCGGTGTCGATCATGATCGGCCGCGAGGACATCGGCGGGGCAGGCGGTATCATCTTCTCGATCAGTTCGGGCCGGCTGGCGAGCTTCTTGCGGATATAGGCCACGCGCTCGTCCCGGCTTGCCTTGTTCGGTGCGCTGGCGGCGTAGGGATCCTTGAACTCCGGGTCGGCTCGCGCCGAGGTGCCGACATTACGCGGACCATAAAGCCAGCTCAGACGAAAGCGCGCCCAGTTGACGTAATAGGGGAAATTGCGCTCGAGCCACATGATCTGCTCCGGCAGCGCGGTGACATACATCGGGTTCTCGTAGCACCAGCTCGGCGTGCGCTGGAACAGGTGAACGTGGCCTGCGATCTTCGCGATTTCCGGCGTCATCTGGTAGCTCGATGCGCCCGAGCCGATCACGCCGATACGCTTGCCCGCGATTGCCATGTCGTCGCGCCACAAGGCGGTGTGGCAGGTCTCGCCCTTGAAGCTGTCCATGCCTTCTATGTCGGGCATATGCGGGCGCGAGAGGAAGCCGACACAGCTGATCACCGCGTTGAACTTGTCATGACGCGGTCCGGCGGGCGTGTTCGACCTGACGTCCCAGACCTGCTCGTCCTCGTTCCAGATCACCGACATGACTTCGGTTTCGAAGGAGATGTTTTCGCGCAGGCCGAAATGATCGGCGACCCAGCGCATGTATTTCATGTTCTCGTCGCGCGGACAGAAATTGTAGGGATAGGGAAAGTCGATCCCGAACAGGTGGGTATAGCTGCGGCTGGGCGAATCAACGCGAGCGCCGGGATATTTGTTCTCGTACCAGGTGCCGCCGACCTCGTCGTTCTTCTCGAGCACGACATAGGGAATGCCGGCGCGCTTGAGGTGCACGGCGGCGGCCATGCCGGACAGGCCCGAACCGATAATGCCGACCTGGAATTCCTCGCGTCTGGCCTTGGGTGGCGCGTCTTTCCACTCCACGCCCCTGATGAACGGGTTGAGTGCGGTCTGCTCCATCCACATGTCCCATTCCGCTTCGGGCACGGGTTCGCCCGCCGTCAGGCACAGGCTGTCATAGAGCCTCGCTTCCGGACCGTATCCGATTTCCGGCGCCCCGGTATCGCGATGAGCCTTGAGGAATGCGATGGCCTTGGCCTTGAGCAGGGCGATATCAGCCTCGTCGGTGACGACCATTACGCCACCGGCGGCATTGTAGGCGCTCCCACCGCCGAACGGGCCTGCCTTGACGGCACGGACCTCCTCGTCGCCCGTCAGCTGGTACAGCAGCCCGCGCAGCACCATCGGGTCGGTATAGTTGATCGCATCCTCGATTTCGGCATCGCTTGCCGACAGCAGACTTCCTTGCTCGCCCATCTTGCCCAATCCTCTGCCTGTTATGTGATTGCCCGTTTGGGGCCTTGCGGCGAACCTATCCGGCAGCCAGCGCCAGTCAAGTTTCCATCCGCCTGCGCGGTTGCGCTTGCAATGGCCTTCGCGATGCTGGAGCATCACCGGTCGAGAGCCGACTCATCGGCCATGCAGCTTGGGAGAGTGTGTGATGAGCGAGATCACGCTCGTAGTCAGGAACGCGCGGATCGTCGATGGAACGGGTGCCGATGCCTGGCACGGCGACGTCGCCATAGCCGGAGACCGGATCGCCGAAGTCGCTCCCTCGATCGAGGCCGAGGCGCCCGAAATCGATGCGGGCGGGCAGGTCCTCTCGCCGGGCTTCATCGAGATTCACACGCACTACGACCCGCAGATCTGCTGGGACCGGCTGGCCACGCCGGTGCTGGAACACGGCACCACCAGCATCGTGTTCGGCAACTGCTCGCTGTCGCTGGCGCCGGTGAGGAAGGGCGAGGACGATCACATCACCCGGATGTTTTCCAAGATCGAGGACATCGAGCCCGAAATCTTTCACGACGCCGTACCCTATGACTGGGAGACATTCGGCGACTATCTCGATCACATCCGACCGAGCCTTGGCGTCAATGCTGGCGCGCTGGTCGGGCATACCGCGTTGCGCCATTACGTCATGGGAGCGGACGCGCAGCGGCGCGCGGCCACCGATGCCGAACTCGACCGGATGTGCGGTGTCCTCGCCGAATCGTTGCAGGACGGGGGTTTCGGCCTGTCGCTGTCCTATGCCGATACCGATGCCGAGGACTTACCGGTCGCCAGTTGCCATGCCGATACGCGCGAGCGCATCGCGCTGGCGAAAACCGTTGTCGCGAACGGCCGGCGGCTGGTCGAATGCGTGCGCGCCTTCGTCGATCCCGAACTGCAGGCGCAGCAATTGGAGGAGCAGGCGCGGATCGCCATCGAATCGGGCGCGCTATGCGCCGTCACCCCGGTGCTCGACCTGCCGCAGAACCCGGGCGGCTGGCTTCGTGACCTCACGAGGATGGAGGAGATCCGCAAGGAGGGCGGCGAGGTCATCGGCCAGGTCACCCCGCGTCCGTTCGATTTCAATTTTCGCCTTTCGCGCAGTTATTTCCCGCTGCTGATGATGCCCAACTGGGCGCTGATCATGGTGCGACCGGTCGAAGAGCGGATTGAGCGCTTCTCAGACGGTGCGACAAGGGCGAAGCTGATCGCCGACATCGAGGCAAGCATCGCGCCCTTTGCCGATATCTTTGTGAAGGACGCAGTGAGTGGCTCCAACCGCCGCTATATTGGCCGCAGGCTGGGAGAAATCGCCGAGGACGAGAGCAAGAGCCTCGCCGAAGTCCTGATCGACATTTCTCTCGCCGATGGACTCGAAACCGACTTCGCGACCGACAACGGCAAATACGCCAACATCGACAATGTCGCGGCGATGCTGATGCACCCGATGGTGCAGATCGGCGCGTCGGACGGCGGGGCCCATGTCGCGCAGTTTTCCTCGACCGGAGATTGCCCCTATGTGCTCGAGCATTTCGTCCGCGAACGCTGTGACATGACGCTCGAACACGCGGTGAAGCGAATGACCGGCGAGATCGCCGAAGCTAACGGCATCAGGGACCGGGGCGTCATCGCGAAGGGCAAGTTCGCCGACCTTGTGCTGTTCGATCCCGAAACGATTGCGCGGGGCGATGAGGAACAGGTCTTCGACCTTCCCTGCGACAAGCCGCGCTTCATCCGGCATCCGAAGGGCATCTCCGCGACGATCGTCAACGGCAAAGTGGTGCACCGTCAAGGAGCCTATACCGGCGCGCGTCCGGGCGTCGTCATCTGACCAAAGGCCGCTAGCCTATGGACCGGATCCAGACAGGGCCGTCATTGCCAGACCCGGCAGCCACGCTCGGGGCGCGTGGGCCTGTGCCGCGTAACCCGGACCGAGGAGTCTAAGCCCGCTCGTTACCGTAATTGTAGTGGGTGTAATAATAATTGTAGCCTTCGCCTGACTCGAGCGAACGGAACTTGGTCAGCACCACACCAAGGACGTTGGCGCGCGCATCGTGGAGCCGCCGGAGCGCCGCTTTGGCCTGACCGAAATAGGCACGGTTCGACTCGACAACGAAGACAACACCATCGACGATGTTCGCCAGCAGAGGTGCGTCGGCAAGGCCCATGATCGGCGGCGAATCGATGATCACTATGGAATATTGCGAGCTGACCTTTGCCAGGAAGTCGCGCAGCATCGGCGAGGAAAGGACATCGGCCGGATTTGCCGGGATTGCGCCGACTGGCAGCACATCGAGATTGTCCTGCGTCTGCGCAACCAGCGCGCTTTCCAGGGCGCAGTCCCCGAGCATGACTTCGACAAAACCGTTTTCCGTCCGGCTTGCGCCAAACATCGACGACAGCGAGGGACGGCGCAGGTCGGCATCGATCAGCAGGACCTTGCGTCCAAGCTGGGCATAACGTTGTGCAATGATCTTCGCCGATATCGACTTGCCTTCCGAAGGCAGGCTGCTGGTCAGCAGGATCACGCTGTTCTCGCGCTTGGTCAGCGCGAATTCGATAGAAGTCCTGATCGATGAATAGGCTTCGACCAGTGGCCCGTACCCGTCGCCGATCTCGTCTTCGTCAACCTTGGGTGTCAGGCCGAGCAGTGACATGCCCAGTTTGCGTTCCACTTCTTCCGCGGACCGCAAGCGATCATCAAGAATCTCGCGAAGGAGCGCCACCGCGATGGCAAGTCCAATCCCCAAAACCATCGCAATCATCAGGTACTTGCCCAGATCCGGCGCCACAGGTGCCTCCGGGCTCATCGCCGCGTCGAGCATGGTAATTTGACCTGACCGCGGTTGGCAGCGGAGGACAGCTGATTATAGCGGTCGAGGAGGGCGGCAAGCTGGTCACGCAGGGCCTGGGATTCCCTTTCCAACAGTCCGAACTGGACACGCCGGTCCTGTTCATCGAGAGTCTGGTCCGCTGCGCCCCTGAGCTCCCTGGACAGCGCCTGTTCCTAGCTTAGGGCCACTCGATAGGCGCTTTGCAGCGACGATTTGATCTCGGCACCGCTACGAGAAATCTCACGGTCCAGGCCCGCTATCTCGGCCTTGACCTCGATGACTTCCGGATAGCTGTCGCCGTATCTTTGCTTCAGATCCGATAATTTGCCCTGCAGCCGTGCGCGGTCCGTCGCGAGGGTTTGCATCATCGGGTTCTGCTGGACTTCCGGTATTTGCGCGGCAGGGATTTGGGCCACCGCCCGCCAACGCTGTTCGGCCGCGATACGGGTGGTGCGCGCGGCAGTATAGCTTTGGTTGACGTCTGCCAGCGCATTCGACGTGATCGTTCCGCCGCCGCCTGTTGCCTGGCTGTCTCCGCTCGACGCTACCTGCTGGGCGACGATGCGGTTGGCCTTGGCATAGGCAATCGCTTCGCGTTCCGCGTCCTGAAGACTTACGCGGGTCTTGGCTATCTCGGTTTCCAGGAATTTCCGCGCATAAGAATTGGTTTCGATGCTGCGGCGGACGTCATCGGTCAGGAAGTTGTCGGCAATGGAATTCGCGACGTCAGCTACAATCGCCTGGTCTTTTAATTTGTAGGTTATCGCTATGACCCGCGAATTGATCGGTACTTCGACATCTACATTGCCCTGAACAAGCGACGCAGCCATTTCGCGGCGCTCTTGCTGCCATGCTTTCGCGGTCATTCCCTCAGGCGGCTGAGCGGATTTTTCAAGGCCAAGGAATGAATCATTCGCGGCCAGTTTGAGCGAATCGACGACCAGATAAGCCATCGCCCGGCTCTCCAGGACCTCACCAAGCGTCTCAAGATAGCGGGAGACTTCCGTCGACTGGAGATATGGCGACACAAGATCCTGGCCCTCGACGATTTCCGACCTGTCCGTATCGACCCGGACCGTGGCTGTCGCTTCGTAAGTCGGCCTGGTCAGCAAGGTCGCGATGAATCCCAGAAGCAGCGCCAGGCCGATAACGCCTGCCAGGATGTAACGCTGACGCCACAGGAACCCACGAATCATGGAAACGTCAATGAGATTGGCGCCATAATATTCGGTGCGAGGCGCCGGCATGTATCTGTCTACCCAAGAGCCGGCCGATGCTGTGCCCGGCGAGTTGCCTTGATCGTTCTGTTGCATGATCGTTGCTTTGCGCCGTCAGATATTGGTGAAAAGTCCGAATGCTGGCAGAGCCTGAATGAGGTCCTGCCAGAATTGCGTGAGGGTCGATGTGCCGACCACCACGCGGTCGTTCGGCTGGAGCACCGGGTCCATCATTGTTCCCTCCTGCATCGCGGCATAATCGAACTTGGCCACCGCGATCCCTTGCGGCGTGGTTCTGAAAACGGCCACTTGCCGGGCATTGGCGACACGCTCCGCCCCTTTGGCGAGCGCGATCGCGCCTGAAAGCCGGGTGCCTGGCTGAAATTTGTAAATTCCCGGCTCTTCAACCGCGCCTTCGACGGTGACCTGATGTGACTCATATTCCATCACGTTGACGCTGACGCGGGGCTGCTTCAGATATCCTTCGCGCAATCTGGCTTCGACCGCAGTGGCAAACTCCGCCGGGGTCTGACCGGATGCCTGCACGCTGCCTATGAACGGCAGGGACAGTGTCCCGTCCGTGCCAATCGGCACCTTCTCCAACGACAACGAAGGTTCGCGGAAAACAATTACGGAGACCACGTCGGCAGGCCGCAGCAGGTAATCGCTCTGGATATCTACGGAATAATCCGACTGGCCGGCTGCGGCTACTGGCTGCGTCGAGGCGAGGCCAATAACCGGCGGCGGCGTTGGCGAGCAGCCAGCAAGAAGCGCTGCGGCACCAAAACCCAGTAGAATCATGAAATTGCGGAAGATACCGGCCCCCATTTTGCTTCCATCATTAACCTATCGGCACGCTGGATAACTATGGTTAATTACCGAGGCAACCCCAATCGAGTGCTTCCCTGATTGCAGCCCATTCCTGATGATTCGAGGATCACGCGACATATCATCCGCGGGCATATTTTGCGTCGTCCGCCGCGCCATGACGAAAACCGGTGTCGTTTCCAAACGAGGCTCGACCGCGGCACCGTGCAAGCCTATTGCGAGTGGAATTGGAGGCATATCGACCGATCGGTCAGGCATCCTTGCGGAGCGAACCATTATCGGCGGAGCAGACCAGTCATGCTCAATGCGATCGGCAGCATTGTCTATCTCGCCACGGCTGTACTTTGTGTCCGCGCGCGCGTGGCAGCTGGAGAGAAGGCCTTGGGCCGCGGCGACCGGCTGGTTTGGCTTGGTGCCACGTTGTTCTTCTGCATCTTGGCGCTGATGCGGATCTTTGCGCTGGAAGACGCAATACGCGACGTCCTGCGGGCCGCCCTGATTCGCGATGATGCCTACGCCGAACGCCACGGTTTCCAGTCCGTTCTGGCCGCATCGCTTCTCCTGGCCATGTTTGCGGGCAGCATTCTCACATGGAGAATCATGCACAACCGCAAGTGGGACCGAACCATGCGCTGGGCAATCTTCGGCATCATCGTCATGACCGGTCTCGTCACGCTGCGGATCATATCGTTTCACGCAACCGATGCCCTGCTGTACGGCCCGCTTCACCTCAACTGGTTCATCGACATGGGCGCGACAGTGCTGACCGGCTGGGCAGCCTACATCCGTGCCCGGGTCACCCCTTCACATCGCAGGTCTGCCGGCCGGAAGTGAACCCTCGATCGGCATGGGCACCGCCTGGTTTGTGCGGGGGCCGGTTCGTCCCCGGCATGCCACGGCATGTGGGCAGGTCCGCTTGCAATCCCGTGTTGGCAGATGTGCCGCGAATGCGATAGGGTGTCCTCCGGCTCTGACTGGAGGGGTAGCAGCCACGTGCGTCTTGACAGAACATCTGCGGCGATCTTTGGTCTGGGGGCACTGATGTCTGCTCACCCGGCCCCCGCCGATGTCCTGGAAATCGATCATCGCGGCCATCGCTGGGTGGCAGGCGGTCCTGTTGAAGCGGCCAGCCCGGCGAATCTTCAGGAAGACGAGCTCGCGTCTGTCGAGTTACCCTTCGCCCATCCGGCGCTGACGTCGGTGGAGAAATCGGCGGGCCCTGCAAACTGGCGCGCGCATGTCGCCCGGCTGGCGCAGAAATACGACATCAGCCCCCAGTTGCTGGACGCCATGGTCTGGCAGGAAAGCCGCTGGAATACCTCCGCGCGGTCGCCTGCGGGCGCACGCGGCCTTGCGCAGCTGATGCCGGGAACGGCAAGGATGATGGGCGTCGATCCCGATGACCCGCAGGCCAATCTCGAAGGCGGCGCGCGCTACTTGCGGATGCAGCTCGATACGTTCGATGGCGATCTGGAAAAGGCGCTTGCCGCCTACAACGCCGGGCCGGCGCGGGTCATCAAGGCGGATGGCATTCCGGCGATTCGCGAGACCCGGAATTACGTGACTTCGGTGCTGGGCAGGTTGTCTCGCCCTGTGCGGGAGCCGGGCCCATGAGCCTGACGCGCTTCCCTGTGCACCGCGCCTTGACGCGTCCTCAGATGTTCGGGGGCGTGACGTATAACTTCTTCGTCATCAACGCGGCGGTGACGACGGAGATCTTTCTGATCACGAAGAGTTTCTGGGCCTTGCCGGCGGCGCTGGTGATTCATGGGGTGGGGTATCTGGTCTGCATGCGCGAGCCCCGGGTGTTCGATCTGTGGATCGCGAAGGTCAGCCGCTGCCCGCGTGTTCGCAACTGGCAGCTTTGGGGCTGCAACAGCTACGCGCCATGAGGGAATCCGGGTCATGCAGATGAAGAAGGCGATGCCGCCCTGGGCGAGGAAGGAAGCGAAGGCCGGCGACCGGCTGCCCTATATGGCGCTGGTGGACGAAAACGTGGTGCTGCTGCGCGACGGTTCGGTGATGCTGTCGCTGATGGTTCCGGGCCTGGCGTTCGAGACGGCGGACAGCGACGAGCTCAATGCCCATGCGGCGACGCGCGAGCTGTTGCTGAGAAGCGCGCTCGATTCGCGCTTCGTGCTCTATCACCATGTCATCCGCCGCCGCGTCCATGTCGAGCTGGAGGGCGCTTTCGACGATGCGCTGACGGCGCATATCGATGCGCGCTGGCGCGAGAGGACCGGGTCAGGCGCGCTCTATGTCAACGACCAGTTCGTCACACTGGTGCGGCGTCCCGCGCGCGGCAAGACGGGCTGGCCGGAGCGGCTGTCGCGGCTGATGCGGCGCAAGGCGGCGCGTAGCGAGGTGGCAGCCGAGCCATCCGACCTGCGCGAGCTGCGCGCTGCGGCAAGCGCTATGGTCGCCTCGCTGGGCGCCTATGGCGCGCGGCTGCTGGGGGATTATGAGGGTGCCGGCGGGACATGTTCCGAAATGCTCGAACTGCTGTCCGCGCTATACAACGGCGAGATGCGGCCCGTCAGGCGGCCTGCCGACGGGACCGAGATCGGGCAGATGCTGCCCTATCGCCGGGTAAGCTTCGGGCTGGACGCGCTGGAGCTGCGCGGAGCGGGCGGGCAGGACTTCGCCGCGATCATCAGCCTCAAGGACTATCCCGATTCGACAGCTCCGGGACTGACCGATGCGATGCTGCGGCTGCCCTGCGAGATGGTGCTGACCGAGAGCTATGCGCCGGCCGACCGGCAGGTGGCGCGCGAGCGGATCGACCTTGCGATCCGCCGGCTGCGTTCCGCCGATGAGGAAGCGATGGCCGAACGGCGCGAGATGGCGTCCGCGCGCGATGCGCTGGGCACGGGGGCGGCGGGCTTTGGCGACCATCACCTCTCGGTGCTGGTTCGCGCGAGCGACTTCGAGACGCTGGATGGGATGACCGCATCCTGTGCGGCAGCACTCGCAGACGCAGGCGCGATCGCGGTGCGCGAGGATACCAACCTGGAGCCGTGCTTCTGGGGCCAGCTGCCGGGCAACGAGGATTACCTCGTGCGGCGCGCGCTGATCAGCTCGGCCAACATGGCCTGCTTCGGGAGCCTTCACGGCTTTGCGATCGGCCAGGCTTCGGGCAATCACTGGGGCGACGCGGTGACGCTGCTCACCACCACCAGTTCGACGCCCTATTTCTTCAACTTCCACAATGGCGACCTCGGCAACTTCACGGTGATCGGCCCGTCGGGCTCGGGCAAGACGGTGGTGATGAACTTCCTGGCGGCACAGGCCCAGAAGTTCGCGCCCAGGACCGTGCTGTTCGACAAGGACCGCGGTGCCGAAGTGTTCGTGCGCGGCATCGGCGGCACCTACAGCCGGATCGCGGCGGGACATCCCACCGGCTTCAATCCGTTGGCGCTGCCCGATACGCCCACAAACCGGGCGTTCCTGCGCGACTGGCTGGGCGTGCTGCTGAAAGCGCAAGGGCCCGAAGAGGAAGCGACGATCGCTTCCGCCGTCGATGCGGCTTATGCCAACGATCCTTCGCTGAGGCGGCTGTCGCACTTCCACGAGCTCCTGGCAGGCGCGCGGCGTCCCCAGCCCGGAGACCTTGCGAGCAGGCTGGAGGCGTGGATAGGCGATGGCGAGCATGGCTGGCTGTTCGACAATGGCCTATGTGAACAGGGAGGGGACCGGCTCGACCTCACCGCCCGGGTGATCGGCTTCGACATGACCGCGCTCTTGGAGACGCCGCGGCTGAGAACCCCGGTGATGAT